>NZ_CP088273.1:3665000-3679733 GCF_020731415.2 Phyllobacterium sp. T1293
AGTTCCGACCTGCACGAATGGCGTAACGACTTCCCCGCTGTCTCCAACGCAGACTCAGTGAAATTGAATTCCCCGTGAAGATGCGGGGTTCCTGCGGTTAGACGGAAAGACCCCGTGCACCTTTACTATAGCTTTACACTGGCATTCGTGTCGGCATGTGTAGGATAGGTGGTAGACTTTGAAGCCGTGGCGCCAGCCATGGTGGAGTCATCCTTGAAATACCACCCTTACCTATATGGATGTCTAACCGCGGTCCGTTATCCGGATCCGGGACAGTGTATGGTGGGTAGTTTGACTGGGGCGGTCGCCTCCTAAAGAGTAACGGAGGCGCGCGATGGTGGGCTCAGACCGGTCGGAAATCGGTCGTCGAGTGCAATGGCATAAGCCCGCCTGACTGCGAGACTGACAAGTCGAGCAGAGACGAAAGTCGGTCATAGTGATCCGGTGGTCCCGCGTGGAAGGGCCATCGCTCAACGGATAAAAGGTACGCCGGGGATAACAGGCTGATGACCCCCAAGAGTCCATATCGACGGGGTTGTTTGGCACCTCGATGTCGACTCATCGCATCCTGGGGCTGGAGCAGGTCCCAAGGGTATGGCTGTTCGCCATTTAAAGCGGTACGTGAGTTGGGTTCAGAACGTCGTGAGACAGTTCGGTCCCTATCTGCCGTGGGTGTAGGAATATTGACAGGATCTGTCCCTAGTACGAGAGGACCGGGATGGACGTATCTCTGGTGGACCTGTTGTGGCGCCAGCCGCATAGCAGGGTAGCTATATACGGACGGGATAACCGCTGAAGGCATCTAAGCGGGAAACCCACCTGAAAACGAGTATTCCCTTGAGAGCCGTGGAAGACCACCACGTCGATAGGCCGGGTGTGGAAGTGCGGCAACGCATGAAGCTTACCGGTACTAATAGCTCGATTGGCTTGATCATTCTCATTACTTATATCCATCTGACAACGTCGGATGTGAATAGTCGGTAGTCAGTAGAAAGTAGTCTTCACTACTCACTCATGACTACTCACTACTCCTCAAAAACCAGCTTCTCTTTCATCGTTGCTCTTTGCTGACCTGGTGGTTACAGCGGAGCGGCTGCACCCGATCCCATTCCGAACTCGGCCGTGAAACGCTCCAGCGCCAATGGTACTTCGTCTCAAGACGCGGGAGAGTAGGTCGCTGCCAGGTCTGCCAAGCGCAACATGAAATCAAAACACCTCACAAATTCAATACCAAACAAGCAAAGGCCGCTCATCGCGGCCTTTTGCTTTTGCAAAACAAAACACACGATTTTGCATATCAGCTCACGATTTTGCAAAGCATCGGACAAAAGAGCATAATAACCAGCAGGCCGTAAGGCACATCTTACCGTTCAGCCACAGCGCAAAGCGCAGGGGCGAACAAAAGCGGCAAAAGCTGCTTGGTAGCGCGGGGTGGAGCAGCCTCCCCGTCCGACCGCAGAAGCCTTCTTCAGCTTCGAGGACGGACAAACGGAAATATCCGGGCTGTGGCGGCATACATGCCGTAATTGGTGGCGCGGGGTGGAGCAGCCCGGTAGCTCGTCAGGCTCATAACCTGAAGGTCACAGGTTCAAATCCTGTCCCCGCAACCAATCTTCCCTATATAAGCTTCTCAAATACTCATCATAAACCGACAGCACACCGTGTTAAGCCCAGAGACACGACAATGGTGCCGCCGCAAGACGGTCGGCAAAGGGCACAACATCCGTGCTGTCATATAGAACGACGCCATAGGCAAATTTATCGCCACAGGCGTCAGCAAGAATTCGTAGTCCATCGAAATCAGATGCCTTGACCGTAGCGCTTGCTTTCACCTCAATCCCGACAATCATGCCATCATCGCGCTCGAGGACGATATCGACCTCATGCATTTTCTGGTCACGGAAGTGATAAGGCGTCAGGCGCAGTTGTGAGCCGGTCATCAGCTTCCGGACCTCGGAAAACACGAAGCTTTCCAGGAGTGCGCCAAATATGCTGCGATCTTTTGTGACGCGTTCGAAACTTAAGCCCCGACTGGCGGCAAGCAATCCGGAATCGACGAAATGCAATTTCGGTGTCTTGATGATTCGTTTCAGTGTGTTCGTGTACCAAGGCTGAAGTGTGGAGACGAGAAAGACCTGTTCCAACAGCCCGACATAACGCTGGCCGGTCTTGTAGTTGACATCAATGCTGCCGGCGAACTGCGAATAATTGACCAACTGTCCTGAATGTTCTGCCAGCAGGCGAACGAATTTGGGCAGGTCAGTCAGTTTCTCGATCTCGGCGATATCGCGCAGGTCCCTCGTCAGAACGGAGGTCAGATAGGAGCGCGCCCAATCCTGACGCCGACGTTCGGTATCGCGGACAATGGCTTCGGGAAAACCGCCCTGAAGCACCAGATCGACCAGATCATTTCCAACAATAGCCGTCTTGTCACCCCGCAATTTTCCTTCAAACAGCCGGTTCAGAAATGTGGGTGTTCGACCAAGGACCTCCGCGCGGGCCAGAGGCAGCATTTGAAGCGTTTCCATTCGGCCGGCCAGACTGTCCGCAACGCGGGGGAGTGTCAGGATATTGGCTGAGCCGGTCAGTAGAAAACGGCCAGGACGGTAATCTTCATCGACCGTTTTCTTGATTGCAAGCAGCAGATCGGGCGCGCGTTGGATTTCATCGATGATTGCCCGGTCCAATCCCCGGATGAAGCCGACCGGGTCAGACCTTGCAGCATCAAGCACTGTCTGGTCATCAAGAGTAATATAGGTGCGTCCAACGTCCTCCATCTTGCGCACCAGTGTCGTCTTGCCCGCGCGACGGGGCCCGACAATCAGGACCACGGGCGTATCGGACAGGGCCTCTTCTGCTCGATGCTCGATAAAACGCTTGTACATGCTGATCCCCGTTGATGGCAATCAGGAATATATATGGTGTTAATTAGTAGTCAATATGGTGGTAATTAGGATCACATGCGTGGGTACCGGCATTTTAAGGGTGAGGCCCCGTATGGATTTTCCACGCCACATTCGCATTCACTACATGCTCTTACAAACACGTTTCCATGCTCATTGCGTAGGGCGTGAACCCGATACGCGACCAAAATGCCTTTCCACCGGGATTGGTTTCGAGCACTTCGATGAGAATACGCTTGGGTGCTTGCTGCTGGCTCTCGATCAGCAGGCGATAGGCTCGGCGGCCCATACCTTTGCCACGTTGCGACCGGGTAATATAAAACTGCCTTATATGGATGGTCGTGTCGTTGATTTTCGAGATATTTGCTTCCAGACGGTAGGTTGCATAACCAATGATCATCAAGTTCGATGTGAAAACATCGACTGTCCAGCCGTCTCTCGAAACAAAATGGTGTAGCCGCTCTTTAAGTTCAGCGAGATTCATTGGGTTTGTGTGCCCTTCATCTTCAATGAGCTCTTTATTCATTTGTGCGATCTGATCAAAATCAGAATCTTCCAAACTTCTGATTGAGAAGATGGTGGCGGGCTGATTGGTATCATCAGCCGTTATTTCGGAGTTGCACATTCTCTTCTCCTGCAATTTGATTATTGGCTGTCTTGCCAATTCCATTTTTCTTAGAGCAGATGTCATTTTTGCGGGAAATTCTACTTATGACTGATCAGATGATCGAGATTCACGGTGTTCGCGTTCTTATATTTGGCGCCGAGGGCGACAGGCTTGCCGGGGAGCGGGATGCGAATGCATTTCTGAGTGCGGTTTGGGCACAGCAGGCAACGCTTGCGGTCATTCCGGTTGAACGATTGGGCGAAGATTTTCTCGATCTCAAAACCCGCATCGCGGGCGAAGTCATCCAGAAGTTCGTCAACTATCAGGTCCGTCTGGCAATTCTCGGGGACATCTCCGCTTGGATCAGTGAAAGCACGGCATTGCGGGATTTTGTCTATGAGACAAATCGTGGCCGAAGCCTTTGGTTCATCAATGATTTGGCTGAGCTTGAGCAACGGCTTTCAATTGCTGCGTGATTCCTTGCGAACAGGGCAAGAGTAAATCCTTTTCGGATTCTGATTGAGTGTCTACAACCGCTTTTTCGAGAGCGCCGTTGTTTGCCTTGTCACGAGTTCGAAGCCCACATTGATGGCTGATGCGGGAGAATCGTCCGCATCGGCACTGTGGTCGAGCACCTGCAGAAGCAATTCCCCGGTTTTCCGGCCAATCAATTCAGCGTCAATGCGAATCGTTGTAATGGCGGGAACGCATTGCCGGGCGATATCGAAATCGCCAAAGCCCATCAGCGACAGATCGTCAGGCACTTTAATGCCGCGGCGGTGACATTCCATCAACGCACCAACGGCTGAAATATCGGAAACGGCGAAAACGGCTTCCACATCAGGCGCGCGTTCGAGCAAAACACCAAGTGTAAGCGCGCCATGATCATAGGAAACGGGCGCGAGACCCTCGCGAATCACCAATTCATCGCTAAGGCCAGCTTCCCGCAACACGGAGGTGAAGCCCGCAAGGCGTGATTCGCCGCGCAAATCCTTGGCGTCGCTATCCATTCTTGAACCGAGCGCACCGATTCGCCGGTGCCCAAGGGCCAGAAGGTGTAGCGCCGCCGCCCGCCCGACCTCATAGTTGGAAAAGCCAACCGCATGGTCAATTGGATGTTCCGGCGTATCCCAGATTTCGACGATTGGAATTCCGGCACGCAGCATCATTTCGTTTGCTGCCTTGGTGTGGGTCGTTCCGGCAACCACGATTGCGTCGGGGCGCCGGGCCAGCATGGCGCGGATGATTCGCTCTTCTTCCTCAAGCCGGTACATGGTGTAGCCGATAAGCAGCTGGTAATCGGCGGGCCGCATCGCCTCCGCAAGACCTTGAGCCGTATCGGCGAAATTGGAGTTTGTCAGGGTGGGGAGAATCGCCGTGATAAAATTAGTGCGCCGGGATGAAAGGCTGCCTGCAACCCGGTCAGGTACGTAGCTCAGCTGCTCGATGGCTTTCATCACCTTGTTTCGCGTTGATTCGGAAACAAGGTCGGGGTCCGCAAGCACGCGCGAGACAGTCATCTTCGACACGCCTGCGAGGCGGGAGACGTCGTGCATGGTGGCTTTTGGCGAAGATGGCGGCACGTATCGGTCCTGTCTGTTCCGAATCAGTTACTTCGGGGCGATCCTGTTGTAAACCACATGGTAAAAACGGCCATCGAACATGCGCATCATTTCATCGGTGATAACACGGCCTTCCAGCCGGACGGGCGAGGCCAATGCTTCTTTGACGGCTTCCATCGTGGGGTAGTCGACTTCCTGTACCATGGCGATATCAGGCGAATCGGCGTCCGAATCAATCATACGCATCACGCGCACTGCCTGGGCATTCGGCATGCGCTTCCAGATCGGCAATAATTGCTCCTCAACCATCCGGAAAAATGCCTCTTCCTGACCTGCGTGAATCTTGCCTTCAAAAATGGCCGAACGGGTGAACATCAATCCTCCTCAGGTGATAAGAGCGCGGCATTTTAGGGTTGCCACTTGTAATGTTATCGATAACATGCTCCATTGGAAACACAAGCAGCAAATTTCATGGGTTGCTGCAGGCTGGTTCAAATGCAGTGCATCTTGGCCATTTAAAGCCGGTTGTGATGCCACAATCGGACGGAGCATTTCTGGAGCATAGCGCTTATGGGAGTGTTATCGAGAACAAATGAATTGAATTCAGGTGGCGTGCTCGGGAGGTACTGCCGGAATCTTGATACAAGTGGAGGAGACTATAATGGGTATTTCAAAATCATTGCGGGTGATGATCGCTGCTGTCGGCGTTGCCGCTGCAGGTCTGTTTTCAGCTGTTGATGCCAATGCGGTCACGCTGAATGACATCACATCGCGCGGCACGGTACGGATCGGTGTGCTGACAGGCGCGCCGCCCATGGGCATGGTGGACGAGAAGGGTAATCCAACCGGATATGACGTTGACGTTGCCAATCTGATAGCTGGCTACCTCGGCGTGAAAGCTGAACTGGTTCCACTGACGCCGCCGTCGCGCATTCCGGCACTGCAGACAGGCAAGGTCGATTTCCTTGTTGCGACGCTTGCGCCAACGGGTGAACGCGCCAAAACAGTGATGTTCACCCAACCTTATAGTGCATTCAACATGGTAATCGTTTCGGGCAAGGATCAGAAATTCGGTGCGTTGTCAGAACTCAGCGGCAAGCGCGTTGCGGTCAATCGCGGCTCGTCACAGGAAGCCGCTTTGCGCAAAGTGGCTGTGCCAGGGCTTGAGCTTGTGGTTTACGAAGATGATTCGACCACCGCGCAGGCATTGATTGCCGGACAGGTCGATGCGGTTGCCTTGCCTTCCACCGTTGCGGATGCGGTGTTGAAACAGCTGCCCGACGCCGGTTTGCAGGTTGGCTTCACGTTCTTCCGTCAGGGAAATTCCATGGCAACCACTCTGCAGGATTTCGAGATGCGCCAGTGGCTCAACACGGCCATCTATCTCATGAAGAATTCCGGCGAGCTTGATGCAATTTCGGTCAAGTGGACCGGACAGCCAATGCCGCAGCTGCCATCCTTCTGATCCGCTGCTCAATCGGTTCACCGGGCAAAGCCTGCCCGGTGCAATCCCTCACGGAGGCCGGAGATGTCCTACACCTTCCAGTTTGGCGTGATCGCCCAATATCAGAATGAGATTCTTGCCGGCATATGGATGACGATCAAGCTGTCTGTTGCTTCGATCATCCTTGGCTGCGCCTGTGGTATCGTGCTGGCGTCTGTTCGCTCGATGAAGCCAGGCATTGGCCGTATCCTTGTTGACGCCTATGTCGAGATCATTCGTAACACACCGTTTCTGGTGCAGCTTTTCATTGTCTATTTCGGTATGCCTGGGCTTGGAATTCGCGTCAGCGCGGTGACGGCGGCGTTGATCGGCATGACAATCAATCTGGCTGCCTATTCCACCGAGATTATTCGCGCCGGGATCGAATCGATTCACAAGTCGCAGATTGAAGCGGGCGAGGCGCTCGGTTTCACGCGGTTGCAGATTTACCGGCATGTCATCATCATGCCAGCGATTGCGAAAGTCTATCCGGCGCTGTGCAGCCAGTTCGTGCTGATGATGCTGGCTTCTTCGGTTTGCTCGGCCATTTCGACCAATGAGCTTGCGGCATCGGCAGCCTTTGTCGAATCGCAAAGCTTCCGTTCGTTCGAAGTCTATATCGTCGTCACACTGATTTATCTGGCATTGGCGCTCGCCCTGCGCGGTGTGCTCGCCATGATCGGATTGTGGCTGTTTGGCCGCCGGGTGGCGCGGCGAACAGCTGTCGCTCTTCCGGAGGTGCAAACATGATTCTGCGTACCTTTGGTTTCAGCGAATTCGGTTTTCTTGTTTCCGCATTGCTATGGACTGTCGTCCTTACCATCATCGCACTCAGCGGCGGCGGCATTGTCGGCTTCTTCATCGCACTCGCCCGCACCTCCACACATAGGTGGCTGCGGATTGTCGCGGCGACCTATATCCAGATCATTCAGGGCATCCCCGTGCTGATGATCCTGTTCCTGTCCTATTACGGTCTGAGCCTTGCCGGCCTGCAATTACCACCTCTGGTGGCAGCGGGCGCTTCGATGACGATCTACGCATCGGGCTATCTGGCTGAAATCTGGCGTGGCTGCATTCAGTCGGTGCCCAAACAGCAATGGGAGGCGTCGGAATCGCTCGCGATGACGCGGACGCAGCAATATCGCTATGTGATTCTGCCGCAGGCGCTGCGCATCTCGTTGCCCTCAACCGTTGGCTTTGCCGTGCAGGTGGTCAAGAACACCTCGATCACCTCGATCATCGGCTTTGTCGAACTCGCCCGTGCGGGCCAACTCATCAACAATGCGACGTTCCAGCCATTCCGCGTTTTCATCGCGGTCGCGGCTCTTTATTTCGTCGTCTGTTATCCGCTGTCCCAGCTGTCGCGTTGGCTGGAAAGGAGACTCCATGCCAGAAGTCATCGTTGAAAATGTCCACAAAAGCTTCGGCATGGTCGAAGTCCTCAAAGGCGTCTCGCTGACCGTCGAGCGCGGCGAGGTGATCGCGCTGATCGGGCGCTCCGGTTCCGGTAAGAGCACGCTGCTCCGCTGCATCAACGGGCTGGAAAAAATCAATTCCGGACGTATCGAAATTGCTGGCCATACGGTGAGCAGCGATCCCAAACAGTTGCGGGCGTTGCGGACGGATGTTGGCATTGTTTTCCAGAGCTATAATCTTTTTCCGCATCTGAGTGTCGGCGAGAACATCATGCTGGCACCAAAGATCGTGAAGAATGTGGCCAAGGCACAGACCCGCGAAACGGCGGAGAGGGTGCTGAAGCTGGTGGGTCTGTCGGAAAAATTTGATGCTTACCCGGACGAGCTTTCCGGCGGCCAGCAGCAGCGTGTTGCCATTGCCCGTTCACTCGCCATGCAACCAAAGGTAATGCTGTTTGATGAAGTCACATCGGCGCTTGATCCTGAATTGACCGAAGAAGTGCTCAACGTCATGGAGCAGCTTGCGCGTGACGGCATGACGATGATCCTCGTTACCCACGAAATGGCGTTTGCCCGGCGGGTCGCGACAAAGACGATTTTCATGCATCAGGGCAAGATCTGGGAAGAGGGATTATCAAAACAACTCTTCAGCGATCCGCAAACGCCAGAACTGCGCCAGTTCGTCAAAGCCGACGTTAAGTGAAATAACCAATCAGGAATCCCGTAATTATGTCGATTGATATTCTGCAACTCTGTCCCGTTATGCCAGCCCTCGAAGCGGACTTAGCCAAGCGCTACACCGTTCATCGTTGGTTCGAAATGAAAGACCAGCCAGGATTCCTCAAATTCCATGCGGACAAGATTCGCGGTGTAGTGACGGGCGGACATGTTGGAATTCCAACCGAGCTTGCAGTGCAGTTGCCAAATCTGGAAATCATTTCAATCAATGGTGTCGGCTACGACAAAATCGATCTGAACGAGGCGCGCAAGCGCGGCTATCGCGTGGCCAATACGCCTGATGTGCTGACTGCTGACGTGGCCGATCTGGCCCTTGGCCTGATTATTGCCTTGGCGCGCCAGCTTGTGCTTGCTGACAATCATGTGCGGGCTGGGAACTGGCCAAAGGGCGAACTTGGTCTTGGGCACCGGGTGAGCGGAAGGCGCTACGGTATTTTCGGGCTTGGCCGTATTGGTCAGGCCATTGCCAAGCGGCTGGAAGCTTTTGATGCAAAGATTGCCTATTCAGGCCGCCGGAAGCTTGACGTTCCCTACACGTTTTATCCCGATATCAACGAACTTGCTGCGAACTGCGATGTGCTTGTCATTGCGGCGGCGGCCTCGGCGGAGACAAAGCATGTGGTCAATGCGGATGTGCTGAAAGCACTCGGCCCCAATGGCAGCCTGATCAATATCGCTCGTGGCTCTCTCGTCGATGAAGTGGCTTTGATTGCTGCGCTGCAGGGCGGAACGATTTCCCGTGCGGGCCTTGATGTGTTCGAGGATGAACCACGCGTGCCCGATGCGCTTTGGGCGATGAAGAATGTTGTTGTTTCGCCGCATATCGCCAGTGCGACCCACGAGACGCGACGGGCCATGGCCGATCTCGTGCTGGCCAATCTGGAAGCGCAATTTTCTGGCAAGCCGCTGCCCGCAGCGGTTGTTTAACTGACGTTCCGACACAAGAGGAATAACCAAATGGCTGATGCGTCCACTGTGGCTGTTATTGGTGCCGGGTTTATGGGCGCGGCGATTGCAACGCGGCTTATCGAGACCGGCCACGTGGTGACTGTGTTCGATGTTGACGCGCAAAAGGTTGCGGCGCTTGTGGCCAAAGGTGCAATTGCTGCAAGCTCGGTTGCGGATGCAACCGCCAAGAGCAATTTTGTTATTCTCAGCCTGAATCATGCCGATATTGTCCGCGCCGTGGTCTTCGGCTCGGACGGGGTGGCTGCTGCGGCCATAGCCGACAAGTTGCTGATCGATATGTCGTCGATCGACCCGAAGGAAACCGCTGAGATGGCGGCGAAACTTGCGGAGCAGACTGATATGAAGTGGTTGGATTGCCCGCTATCCGGCGGTGTGCCCGGTGCGCTTGCTGGACGCTTGACGGTTATGGCGGGCGGTGATGCCGCCGATTTCGAACGCGGACGGACCGTGATGCAGCACCTTTGCGCCAATTACACATTGATGGGTCCAAGCGGCGCGGGGCAGACCACCAAGCTGATCAACCAGCTGTTTTGCGCGGTGGCGTTTCAGGCGGTTGCCGAGGCGGTCAAGCTTGCGGAGGCGGGCGGCGTTGATCCTGCTATCATTCCACAGGCTTTGGCAGGCGGGCGCGCTGACAACCGGATCATGCAGGAGTTCATGGCGAAATTTGCCGCCCGGGATTTCACGCCAACAGGACGCATTGATAATATGCTGAAAGATCTCGATTCTCTGCAGGCCTTTGCCCTGAAGACAAAGACGCCTTTACCGATGACCGGACAGGTGGTCGAAATTCACCGGCTGCTCTGTGCAGCCGGATTGGGTCCACGCGATTCAGCCGAAATGATGCGGCTGCTGGATGGTTTTTCCAACGAACGTTAGAGATCCTGTGTTTTCAACCATTCCACGCTGGCATCAACAATCTGCTTGATGGGATGGGCGACATCTTGCGTGAAAACCAGTGGCTCACCCCTTGGTGATTCCAGCGTCGCCAACTGGCTGTCGAGCATGGACAGCGGCATGAAGTGCCCGGTTCGCTTGCCCATATGGTCACGCAGAACTTCAAGGGTGCCATCGAGAAAGACAAAGGCAAGTGGCCCGCCAGCTTCCCGGCGCAACCGGTCACGATAGCTCTTTTTTAGCGCCGAACAGGAAACAATGACGCCCTTCTCGGCTTTGGCAAGTTCCGCACCAATTTTGTCGAGCCATGGCCAGCGGTCATCGTCGGTCAGCGGAATGCCGGCCGACATTTTCTTCACATTGCTTTCCGGATGCAGAACATCGCCTTCAATGAAGGGCAGGGACAATGCGGCCGCTATTCCTTCGCCGATCGAAGACTTGCCGGAGCCACTGACACCCATGACGATGAGCCTGATCATACGGATGCCGTGATTCCGCCATCGACGTGGATGACCTGGCCATTGACGAAGGATGAGGCATCGCTGGCAAGGAACACCGCCGCTCCAACCAGTTCCTCGACATTGCCCCAGCGGCCGGCAGGCGTGCGCTTTTCCAGCCAGCCGGAGAATTCTGGATTATCAATAAGGGCCTGATTGAGTGGTGTCTTGAAGTAGCCGGGTGCAATGGCGTTGATCTGCAGACCATATTTGGCCCAGTCCGTACACATGCCGCGGGTAAGGTTGCGGACAGCGCCCTTGGTTGCCGTATAGGGCGCAATTGAAGGGCGTGCCAACTCGCTTTGCACCGATGCAATGTTGATGATCTTGCCACGACCGCGTTTGATCATATGTTTTGCCGCACTTTGTCCCGCATAGAAAACGCTTGAGATATTAGTCTGCAGCAAGAGTTGCCATTTGTCCTCAGGGAATTCTTCCAGCGGCGCGCGGAATTGCATTCCGGCATTGTTGAAGAGAATGTCGATTGTGCCGATATCAGCCTCGATCTTGTCGATACCACTTTTGACGCTCTCAAGATTGGTCACGTCAAATACGGCGGGATGGGCTTTGTAACCGGCGGCTTTCAGCTCAGTGACCGCTGCATTCACCTTGGCTTCATCGCGGCCATTGACGATGATTTCCGCCCCATGTTCAGCCAGACCTTTTGCCAAGGCAAAGCCAATGCCCTGGCTTGATCCTGTGATGAGGGCACGTTTCCCCTCAAGGCTGAACAATGGATAGGCCATTCTTTCTTTCCTCCGGTTTTGCGCAAATTCGACTCGCAAACACTGTCGCTTCTTCATTCACTTGACATAAATGTTATCGATAACATATGCAAGTATCAGTGTGTTAAAGCGCTTCGTCCACCCGCGGCAATGTCGTCTGGGTGCGGGATGCGCAAGGGAGGAATGCATGAAGGCCGTCGTCATCCACGCCGCGAAGGATTTGCGTATCGAAGAACGTGATCCGGGTGCGCCGGAAGCTGGGCAGGTGGATATTGCCATTGAGGCAGGCGGCATATGCGGCTCGGATCTGCATTACTATAATCATGGCGGGTTCGGTGCGATCCGGCTGCGTGAGCCGATGATTCTTGGCCACGAAATTGCCGGAACCATTCTGGCTTTGGGAGCCGGAGTGAGCGGCCTTGCCATCGGTGATCGCGTTGCCGTATCGCCCAGCCGACCCTGCAACCATTGCGACTATTGTCTCAAAGGGCTGCAGAACCATTGCCTGAACATGCGTTTTTACGGCAGTGCGATGCCTATGCCTCATATTCAGGGTGCGTTTCGCCAGCGGCTGATTGCCGAGGCATGGCAATGTCATAAGGTGGCAGAGAGCGTTTCCATCAATGAAGCAGCATTTGCCGAGCCGTTCGCCGTGACCCTCCATGCGGTCAATCGTGCCGGATCTTTGCTGGGCAAGCGGGTTCTTGTTACGGGCTGTGGCCCCATCGGTGCTTTGACCATTCTGGCAGCGCGTGCCCATGGCGCACAGGAAATCGTTGCGACCGATGTCATGGATGCGGTGCTGGTCAAGGCGCGGGAAGTCGGTGCCGACAGGACCATCAATGTGGCTGAACATCCGGAACAACTCGCCGCTTATTCTGCCAACAAAGGGTCATTTGATGTGATGTTTGAAGCATCCGGGAATGAAAGGGCGCTGCGCGCCGGGCTGGAGGTGCTGCGTCCGCGCGGGATTCTCATGCAGCTTGGTCTTGGCGGCGACATCTCCATTCCGCAGAACATGATTGTTTCGAAGGAAATCGACCTGCGTGGCTCTTTCCGCTTTCACGAGGAATTCGCACTGGCGGTTGACCTGATCGGCCGGAAGGTGGTCGATGTAAAGCCGCTGCTGACAGGCATTTTCAAGCTCGATGAAGCGGTCACAGCTTTTGAAACTGCGGGTGATCGCAGCCGTTCGATGAAGGTGCAATTGGCCTTTGGCTGACATTCGCACCCGGAATGCGGCAAATGTTCCCAAATGTTCCCAAATGCTCGTTGAAACCGCTTTTCGCTATGCTAAGGTCCGGCACCACTTCCCCTTTGATAGAGCGTTGATGCTTTCGAGCGTATCGCCGAGGGTTTGTGCAGAGTTTTCGGGAGAAGGCCTGACAAAGGCTACATCGTGACGGCGATCCTGTGCCGTCATCAGGAAGGACAGAAAGAACAATGACATTGCACCAGAATCTGATTGACGGCGCTTGGACCGGCGGCGACGCCATTGCCAACATTAATCCTTCCAATACCAATGATGTCGTTGGCGAATATGCGCGGGCAACGGCCGAAGACACATTGAATGCCATTGCGGCGGCGAAGGCAGCTTTCCCGGCATGGTCACGCTCCGGCATTCTTGAGCGCCATGCGATCCTGCGCAAGACCGCCGACGAGATCACCGCCCGTAAGGATGAGATCGGCCGCCTGTTGTCACGCGAAGAAGGCAAGACATTGGCCGAAGGTATCGGCGAGACGGTGCGCGCTGCTCAAATCTTTGATTTCTTCGCCGGAGAAGTTCTGCGTCTGGCGGGTGAGGTCCTGCCGAGCGCGCGCCCGAATATTGGTGTTGAAATCACCCGCGAGCCAGTCGGCGTTGTTGGCATTATCACTCCATGGAATTTTCCCATCGCCATTCCCGCCTGGAAGATTGCTCCAGCATTGGCCTATGGCAATACAGTCGTGTTCAAGCCAGCTGATCTGGTGCCGGGCTGCTCCTGGGCGATTGTCGACATATTGCACCGCGCCGGTCTGCCAAAGGGTGTGCTCAACCTTGTCATGGGCAAGGGTTCGGTGGTTGGCCAGACCATTCTCGACAGTGCCGATGTGAATGCCATCACCTTCACCGGCTCGGTTGGCACGGGCAAACGCGTCGCCGCTGCCTCCATTGAACATATGCGCAAGTTCCAGCTGGAAATGGGCGGCAAGAACCCCTTCGTTGTGCTTGATGATGCGGATTTGAACGTCGCCGTGGAAGCAGCTGTTAACAGCGCCTTCTTCTCGACAGGTCAGCGCTGCACGGCGTCCTCGCGTATTATTGTCACTGAAGGCATTCATGACCGCTTCGTTGCTGCGGCGACCGAGCGTCTGAAAGGCGTTATTGTTGACGATGCGCTGAAGGCCGGAACTCATATTGGCCCCGTGGTTGATCAGAGCCAGCTGAAGCAGGATGAAGACTATATTGCCATTGGCCAGAGTGAAGGCGCGAAACTTGCTTTTGGCGGCGAGCGGTTGACCCGCGATAATCCCGGTTTCTATCTGCAGCCGGCATTGTTCACCGAAGCCACCAACCAGATGCGGATTTCGCGCGAGGAGATCTTTGGTCCCGTGGCCAGTGTTATCCGGGTCAAGGATTATGAAGAGGCGTTGCATACGGCCAATGATACGCTGTTCGGCCTGTCATCGGGCATCGCCACGACAAGCCTCAAACATGCAACGCATTTCAAGCGCAATGCCGAGGCGGGCATGGTGATGGTCAATCTGCCGACAGCCGGTGTGGATTTCCATGTGCCGTTCGGCGGGCGCAAGGGCTCAAGCTATGGTCCGCGCGAGCAGGGCAAATATGCTGCTGAATTCTATACGACGGTGAAAACGGCCTACACGCTGGCCTGAAGACAGCCTTTTCTCTTTTTATGACAACGTGTTTTGACGGGCGGTGCGGTGGCACCGCCT
>NZ_CP088274.1:0-237500 GCF_020731415.2 Phyllobacterium sp. T1293
CCTGACCATCGCCGCAATCCCCGACCAGCGTGATATTCTTGCCCATCAGCTTGAACAGCGGCAAAGCCCGGTCGAAGGCGCTTTGTTCGCCGCCTGCCATAATGCTGAGCGTGGCGTTCTTGGCACCGACCTCACCACCGGAAACCGGCGCATCAATATATTCGCTTCCGGTTTCCCGAACTTTTTTGGCGAATTCCTTGGTCTCGATCGGTGAGATCGAACTCATATCGATAACGAGTTTGCCGGGCTTCAATCCGAAAACCACGCCGTTCTCGCCAAAGAGAACATCCTTCACCTCAGGTGTATCAGGCAGCATCAGGATGATGATGTCTGTCTTCTCGGCCAAAGCCTTCGGGCTATCGACGATCTTCAGCCCGTTTTCGACAAGCTCCGGGCGCGGCTCGATGAAGAACTTCGACGTATAGAGGCTGTGTCCGGCATCCTGAAGATGCCGTGCCATGGGTGTTCCCATGATTCCCAACCCGATGAAACCTATGTCAGCCATTCGTTCAGCTCCTCATTCTCAAAATATCGGCGGATTTCTGTGCCGCTGAAACATCGTTCAGCCAGCCAAGCCCGCGTTGCGTTTCTGCTTTTGGTTTGTATTCACAGCCGATCCAACCGTCGTAACCGGCCTGATCCAGCGCTTCGAAAACGAAGGGATAATTGATCTCGCCCGTGCCCGGTTCGTGCCTTCCGGGATTGTCTGCAAGCTGCACGTGGGCAATGAGGTTCTTGTAACGCTCATAGGTCGCGATCAGTTCGCCACGTGTGCGTTGCTGATGATAGAGATCGTACTGGATAAAGAGATTGTTGCTGCCAACCTCTTCGATAATCGACCCGGCCTGTTCAACAGTGTTCAGATAAAAGCCGGGAATATCATAATGATTGATCGGTTCTATCAGCAGGCGAATGTCATGTTTGGCCAGTTCGCTGGCTGCAAGCCGCAGATTGCTTATGAATGTGGTACGCAGGACGTCATCGGCCAGACCGGCAGGTGCGATGCCCGAAAGACAATTAATCCGGTTACAGCCAAGCGCTGTTGCATAGTCGATTGCTTGAATGACGCCACGGCGGAACTCGTCAATACGATCCGGCAGGACGGCTATGCCTCGCTCGCCCCTGCCCCAGTCGCCCGCAGGCAGATTGTGCAAAACCTGTGTCAGATCATTGCGATCAAGGGCGGCTCGCAACTCCTGTTTGCCGAAGTCATAGGGGAAGAGGAATTCCACTCCCTCAAACCCCGCTTTGGCCGCGGCATCGAAGCGTTCCAGAAACGGAACCTCGTTGAACAGCATTGTCAGATTGGCAGCAAATTTCGGCATGGGTTCCTCCATCGTTGGGGTCTCGGCAGGGTGGTCTCATTGCACCCTGCCGGGATGGATATGCGTGGGAATGGCATTCACTTGTTCAGTTGAAAGCGCCAACTGTGGCGGGTGCATCCTCGGGCTGTGCTGCCAGTTCTTCGAATTCGACAACGGAATTGATATCCAGACCCATTGCGATGTTAGTGACCCGTTCGAGAATGACCTCGACAACAACGGGAACCTGATGCTCTTCCATCAGCGCCTTCGCCTGTTCGAAAGCTTCCGTGAACTGGTTGGGACTGCGAACACGAATGGCCTTGCAGCCCAACCCTTCTGCAACGGCAACATGATCAACGCCGTAGCCTTTCTCCGCATCTCCCGACGCATTGATATTGTCGAAGGCAAGCGACACTTCGAAATCCATGTTGAAGCCGCGCTGCGCCTGACGGATAAGACCGAGATAGGAATTGTTCACAACCACATGCAGGTACGGCAGTTTGTGCTGGGCACCAACGGCCAGTTCTTCAATCATGAACTGGAAGTCATAGTCACCAGACAATGCCACAATAGTCCGCTGTGGATCGGCGGCACGCACCCCAAGGGCTGCGGGTAATGTCCAGCCAAGTGGTCCGGCCTGACCACAATTGATCCAGTTGCGTGGACGGTACACATGCAGGAACTGTGCCCCGGCTATCTGGCTCAGACCGATGGTGGTCACGTAACATGTATCCCGGCCAAATGCCTTGTTCATCTCCTCATAAACCCGCTGTGGCTTCAGCGGTATCTGATCGAAATGCGTCTTGCGCAGCATGGTCCGCTTGCGTTCGCCACATTCAAGCGCCCAATGCGACCAGTCGCGCAGCTTTCCCGCAGTTTTCCACTCCGTGGCAACATCGAGGAAGAGTTTCAGCGCCTCGCCTGCATCGGAGACGATGCCAAAGTCAGGCGCAAAGACACGTCCGATCTGGGTTGGTTCGATATCGACATGGACGAATTTGCGCCCTTCCGTATAGGTGGAAACGTTACCGGTGTGGCGGTTGGCCCAGCGATTACCGACACCAAGGACAAAATCCGATGCAAGCAATGTCGCGTTGCCGTAGCGATGTGAGGTCTGCAGGCCGCACATACCAGCCATCAGTGCATGATCATCCGGGATGGTCCCCCAACCCATCAATGTAGGAATAACCGGAACACCTGTTATTTCGGCGAACTCAACCAGAAGATCGGAAGCATCGGCATTGATAATCCCGCCACCTGCAATGATCACGGGACGTTCCGATGCATTGAGCATCGCAAGCGCTTTTTCCGCCTGCGCGCGGGTCGCTACCGGCTTATAGGGCTCCAATGGCTCATAGGTATCAGCATCAAATTCGATTTCTGCCAACTGGACATCAACGGGCAGATCGATCAGCACCGGACCCGGACGGCCCGAGCGCATGATATGAAAGGCCTTCTGGAAAACATAGGGAACAAGGCCGGGCTCCATCACTGTCACCGCCCATTTGGTCACCGGCTTGGCAATCGAGGCAATGTCAACCGCCTGAAAATCTTCCTTATCAAGGCGCGCACGCGGCGCTTGCCCAGTGATGCAAAGGATTGGGATTGAATCAGCCGATGCGGAATAAAGACCGGTGATCATATCCGTTCCTGCAGGCCCTGATGTGCCGATGCAAACACCAATATTGCCGTGATTTGCACGGGTATAGCCTTCCGCCATATGCGACGCACCTTCCACATGGCGCGCCAGAATGTGGCGAACAGACCCCCGCGCCCTAAGCGCAGAGTAGAATGGATTGATGGCCGCACCGGGCACTCCAAAGGCGCAATCAATCCCCTCTTTTTCAAGGATAAGAACTGCAGCATCGACAGCACGCATTTTGGTCATGATCATTCCTCCAATTTAGTGAGATCATAATCCATAAAATTTCTATATCAACATTAAATGGAATTAATTTTCATATTATGGAAATAAACACTTTCAACAAAATGGCGAAACCCAAACTCGCCCTATTAGGGTAAGGGCAGAAAACTGGACGCAACTTCACCTCCCTGATGTTCCAAGGATGGGTAGATTTACGGATGCTGGGGTGTGGTAGGGGAAATTGCTGAGGCTTACGTTGCCACCGGGAAATTCCTGACATTCCAGAGAATTTCCTTGGACAAGGCAGAGATCAGGTTCCGGTCCGTACCGTCTCGCGGAACAAGCACGAACTCAACATCTTCGAGCGGCGGCAGACGTCCGGCGGGAAATTCCTGCAAGCCCAATGGCATCATACTTTTCGACTGCACGAGAATACCCATTCCTGCTCGTGCTGCTGCAATAAGGCCACTCAGACTGCCGCATGTGCAGACAATCCGCCATGGGATTTGATGTCTTTCCAAAGCTTGGAGCACAGCGCTGCGTGTAAGGCTGGGTGGCGGGAAAGCGATCAATGGCAATGCCTTGTGTCCCGCCAATATGCGATCGGGATCACGCGCAAGCCAGACGCGCGGTTCGCGAAACGCAACCTGGCCACGCGCATCGCCCGGCTTGCGCTTGGCGAGCAGAAGGTCGATCTCACCACTATCCAGCATTTCATAGAGAACACCGCTTATCGCTACCGTGAGTTCGAGGTCTACCGAGGGATGTGCGCGAGCAAAATCTTCAAGGACGCCGGGGAGCCGACTGGTCACGAAATCTTCCGAAACGCCGAGGCGAAAATGCCCACGCAAACTGCTTTCCGCGAACAGCGCCTGCACTTCGCCATTAATGCTGAGCATATTGCGCGCATGGGCGAGCAGCGCTTCGCCATCGGACGTAAGGGCCAGATGATGTGTATCACGCTGGACAAGATTGCGTCCAAGCTGCGCCTCAAGCCTCTGGATATGCTGACTGACTGTGGACTGCCCCAGCCCAAGCTTTTTGGCTGCAAGCGAAAAGCTCCCCATTTGTTCAAGGGCAACAAAACTGCGCAATTGCGTGAGATCGAGCATAGATGATCCTGAAATCCAGAAACATGATAAGTGTTATTTCTTGCATCTTGTATCATGATAGTAGATGCTACCGCAAACATATCGTGCTGGACTAATCTATCATGCGCCGCTTTTTGCCTGACAATTTCACCCTGATGCTCGTTGCGATGATCGCGTTGGCATCCCTCTTTCCGGTGAGTGGTATTGCCGCTGATTATTTCGGCTTGGCAACGAAAGTGGCGATCGGACTGTTGTTTTTTCTGCATGGCGCTCGCCTGTCCCGCAGCGTGGTGATTGCCGGGTTCCTCCATTGGCGGCTGCACCTGACAATTCTCGCAGCAACATTTGTGTTGTTCCCGATTTTCGGACTTGCCGCCGGATCGCTGGTTCCCACCATTCTGCCAGCTTCCTTCTATACGGGTATCCTGTTTCTCTGCGTGCTCCCCTCCACCGTGCAATCCTCCATTGCATTCACTTCTATTGCTGGCGGAAATGTACCTGCCGCCATTTGTGCGGCGTCCGCCTCAAATATCTTCGGCATGTTTTTAACGCCGCTACTGGCGGGCATATTGTTCTCGGCCAGCGGCCATGTCGGGTTCTCGCTTGATGCCCTGCTGTCCATCCTCCTGCAATTGCTCGCACCATTTGTTCTCGGCCAAATTCTGCAGCCACTAATTGGCGAATTTATCCGCCGTCAGAAGAAGATTTTGATGCCGGTTGATCGCGGCTCCATCCTGATGGTGGTTTATCTCGCCTTCAGTGACTCGGTGAATGAAGGCCTGTGGCAAACGACATCACTGCGCGATCTCGCAGTCATCATTGGTGTGGATATCGTCATTCTTGCACTGGTTCTGACAACGACCATGTATGGAAGCCGCGTGCTCGGCTTTTCGAAAGAGGACGAAATCGCCATCACGTTCTGCGGTTCGAAGAAAAGTCTTGCCAGCGGTGTGCCAATCGCCACCGTGATCTTTGCCGGGCAGAGCATTGGCAGCATTGTCCTGCCGCTCATGCTGTTCCATCAGATCCAGCTTATGACCTGTGCCGTCATTGCACAGAGATATGCCGATGCGAGGAAGAAAAAAGCCGCCGAGGCTTTGGCCGAGCCCGCGAAAGACAAGGGCAGTCTCCCTGTCAAAGCCGCTGGCTAACGGGCGCTCCGTGCAGGTTTTCCTATATTGCATTTGATGCATGACGGGCGACGTCGGACCGCTCGACCGAGAATAATTCATAGAAGCCCGAATTGGTGACGACAATCACTCAGAACCCCTTCGCACCGGCAATCTGCCATTGGCGCAGCATAATTTCAGATATAAAATCAAGCTTCTTGCTTGCAGACTTAGCCTGACATCGGGCAAATCAGAGTTGTAAGTGCTTTTCAAATGCTTCGAATGCGGCCATAGTCGCGGCATTCGAACTGGAGGAAAAAATGAAAAAAATTCTGATCGCGGCAACAATAATCGTTGCTGCCCTTGGGTCTGCAGCCCATGCTGACGGCACTTTGGACAAAATCAAGTCCTCGGGCTCTATTACGCAGGGCGTAAGAGAATCTTCTGGATTGGCCTACACGCTCGGTAATGGCGTCTATACGGGTTATCATTATGATGTCTGTCAGAATATTATTGCGGATATCAAAAAGAAACTTGGTCTCGAAAAACTTGATATTCGATATCAACCCGTGACATCACAAAATCGTGTGCCTCTGGTTCAAAACGGCACTGTTGATCTCGAATGTGGGTCAACGACAAATAATGCTGCCCGTGCAAAAGATGTTGCATTTGCCGACACTGTCTATGTCGAGGAAATTAAGATCGCCGTCCGTGCGAACTCCGGCATCAACAAGCTGGAGGATCTGAACGGCAAGAACGTTGCGACCACAACTGGCACGACCTCCGTACAGACACTGCGGAAAAACAAGCGGGCCAAAGACGTAACGTTCGGCGAAGTTTATGGCAAAGACCATGCAGACAGCTTCCTCCTGCTGCAAAGCGGCCGGGCCGATGCCTTTGTCATGGACGTTTCGATCCTTGCTGCGAATATTGCAAGGGCGCAAAATCCTGGTGATTTTAAGATTTTGCCGGAAGTTTTGTCTGTTGAGCCTATCGCGATCATGATCCGCAAGGACGATCCTGAGTTCAAGAAAGCGGTCGACGAAAGCGTTGTCGAACAGATCAAATCGGGTGCCATCGCCAAGCTTTATGACAAGTGGTTCATGCAGCCGATTCCACCGAACAATGTTTCGCTGAACATGCCAGCTTCCGAAGCAACCAAGGAAGCTTGGGCTAATCCGAACGACAAGCCAACTGAAGAATATAAGCAACCCGGTCAATAGTCCCACGGTCATTGCCAGGTTTGATCGGAAGTATCTGGACGCGCCCTCACTGATCGTGTAGCGCGTCCAAAGCGATCTGAGGCAATATCCTTCGTTCGCATGGCAGTTGGAGCAAGTGTGGCAGCCGGTTGGTCTTGTCCTCACCTGTTCTTCTGTTCAAGCTGATCGACCGGGGATTGATTTGTGGACGAGTGGGCAAAGTATGATGGCATATTGGCAGAACGTGTGGGACCACTGGCAGTTTCTCTGGGACGACCGGGGTGACGGTGTAACCTACTTTCAATGGATGATGTCTGCGTGGGGATATACAGTCGCGGTTGCATTTTGCTCTCTCGTGATTGCTCTGGTGTTCGGCATCATCATTGGCACCTTGCGAACGATTACCGGACACAAGATCATCTCTACCTTTGCCGCAACATGGGTTGAGCTGTTCCGTAACATCCCGATCCTCGTCCAGCTCTTTATCTGGTTCTTTGTGATCTCGGAGCTTGTACCGGGAATGAGAAGCGTGCCCGGCTTCGTACTGGCATGCTGCGCTCTTGGATTTTTCACTTCAGCTCGGATCGCCGAGCAGATTCGAGCTGGTATTCAGGCTTTGCCCGCCGGCCAGCGTAATGCCGGTCTTGCGGTTGGCTTCACCCAGTTGCAAACCTATCGCTATGTGATTTTACCGCAGACGTTTCGCATCATTATTCCACCGCTGACCAGCGAAGCGATGAACATCGTCAAGAACTCGTCGGTAGCCTTCGCGGTATCGATACCGGAATTGATCAGCTTTGCCATGCAGACGCAGGAAGAGACCTCGCGTGGTGTGGAAGTCTATCTGGCGGCGACTTTGCTCTATGCCATCACCGCACTGGCAGTTAATCGGGTTATGTCCCTCATCGAACGGCGAACGTCCATACCCGGCCTCACGCCGCAGGCACAGGGGGGACACTGATGACTACGCTTGATTTTTCTTTTTATACCTGGGCCAATATCAGCAACTATCTGATCAGTGGCTTGTACTTCAGTATTTCCCTCACCATCGCAGCCACGATTGGCGGTATTGCGCTGGGAACAATCATTGCCCTGCTGCGTCTGTCCGGTATCAAACCACTGGTATATCTTTCGACCTGGTATGTTAACGTGTTTCGCAGTGTTCCGCTTGTAATGGTGCTCCTCTGGTTTTTCCTGCTGGTCCCATCAAGCTTTTATGATCTGTTTCCCGGTGGTAGCGGCCAGAAATACAGGGCCGAGATTTGCGCCCTGATCACCTTCATTGTGTTCGAAGCTGCATTCTTCAGCGAGATCGTACGCGCTGGTATTCAATCCCTGCCCCGTGGTCAAAGTTCCGCAGGTCAAGCCCTTGGGATGACCTATGGACAGAATATGCGTTATATTATCCTGCCCCAGGCGATCCGGAACATGCTCCCGGTTTTCCTGACCCAGACAATCGTGCTGTTTCAGGATACGTCGCTGGTTTATGCCATCGGCGCCTATGACATCCTCAAGGGATTTGAGATCATGGGGAACACGTTTGGCCGGAGAATTGAAACATATCTTCTTGCCGCCGTGGTCTACTTTGCTATCTCTTTTTTCCTATCCATGCTCGTCAAGAGACTGAACCAAAAAATCCGCATTGTGCGCTGAACTGAAGGACGCCAATCAAAATGATCGAGATGAAAAGCGTTTCAAAATGGTACGGCGCGACCCAGGTTCTCAACGACTGCTCCGTTAAAATCAACAAGGGTGAAGTCGTTGTTGTCTGTGGGCCGTCCGGTTCCGGCAAGTCCACATTGATCAAGACCATCAATGCCCTGGAACCCATCCAGAAGGGCGAGATCTGGATCGACGGCGTCGCTGTCCACGACAAGGCGACTGACCTGCCCAAACTGCGAAGCCGCGTCGGGATGGTCTTTCAGCATTTCGAGCTGTTCCCGCATCTGTCAGTGACTGACAATCTCACCATTGCTCAGATGAAAGTGCTTGGCCGCCGCAAGGACGAAGCCAGAAAGCGCGGCCTGCAAATGCTGGAACGCGTTGGCCTCATCGATCACCAGAACAAGTTTCCGGGCCAACTCTCGGGCGGCCAGCAACAGCGCGTGGCTATCGCGCGCGCCCTGTCGATGGACCCGATTATCATGCTGTTTGACGAGCCCACATCGGCGCTTGATCCAGAGATGGTGGGCGAAGTGCTTGACGTTATGGTGGGTCTTGCCTCCGAAGGCATGACCATGATGGTGGTGACACACGAAATGGGCTTTGCCCGGAAGGTATCAAACCGCGTCATTTTCATGGATGTCGGTGGCCGGATCCTTGAAGATACGACCAAGGATGAGTTCTTTGGCAAAATCGAAGATCGCCAGCCCCGCACGCGGGAATTTCTCAATAAGATTCTGCAGTACTAATGCAACCTGCGTGTGATCTTTCCGCCACCATAGGTGACGGAGCAAAGGCGTGTGGAGCATGACCCGCTAATTTCTCCTCCTCGCATGTCACCAGCGTTGGTCTTTTGGACAGCTCGCCGCCAAAGAGCGGCGAGTACGCCTATTGGACAGTGGCGGTTTATACTGGCGTGCAGAAGAGTTGCGCAAATTTGAAGCTCGTCAACCAAGCAATGTCCGGGGACATACCAGCGTCGACAACTTCCTTCCCGTCATAACCATCCACTGTGAAGCTGTATTCCAGATCTTGAAATATTTTGATGATCTTCGACATAGTCCTAACTGGATCATCGAAGAGATAATTGTGTATTTCGAGGTTGATATAAGGCCGATCAGACAAAATCTTTGGTGCCCCGAGAATCACTTCCAGTTCGGCACCATCCACGTCGATTTTTAAAAAATCGACCTTTCTGGAGCGATCATAATCATCATCGAGCCTGACGACTTCGACTTTCGTCGACATTCTTGGATCTTGATCCGAGGGGAGAACTACAAAGGCGCCTGAATTGTCCAGAACCGGCAACATACCTTTCCGATCCCCAGCCGCGCGAGGATGAACAACAATGTTCTTAAGATTGTTCAGCTTTGCATTGCGCTCAATCATGGCCGCGTTGCTCGGCGACGCCTCCCAAGCGTGAACCACACCTGTTGGCCCCGTGCATAGGGCTAAGAGAACAGTGGTTACACCCTGATGGGCACCACAATCAAGGACTGTCGAGCCAGGCTTGATTGTGTCGATCCACCATTGCCGCTCGACCTGCCATTGATTGGGATAATTGTACCACTGGCTAGCCAGCTTGTCCTCAATATGGACGTCAAACTTATGTGGCCCAACAATTCTCTCTCTAGCGATAAACGGTTCAAAGACTTCTGACATGTTAGTTCGCCCCTTATACAAGACTAGCGTGATCAACTGAAAGAAAACTTACTGCAACCCATCGCAGTGATACATGATCGACTGAGGTCAATCAACCAGAGGCATCATTTAATGTCTTGATATGGATAAATAAATTTTTAATATTCTACATATAAATATTCACATTCACAACTTGAAGATTTCTTTTTATTTCTTAAAATTTTTTATTTTAAATACTGACAATTACATAGAGGTAATATTTTTAATTGACGTCGAAAATCAATTTAAACACAGAATTATTGCGGAAACTAATAGAAAAAATACTTATATTATTTTTTATAATCAATTGCTTCTACTCCCCAGTTAATTATAAGATCGCAAGTCCATCTTCCTCTGGTAGAAGTTATGGGGCACGGCTCGTTATTGGCGGATTGTACTCAGCGCCGCACGTTCAAAAAGTTTATGCAGCCATTGCATCTCAGGCTGAGCGGCAAGAGGGGTTAAAGCCAACATGCTGCTGATGATAGGCTCGATTTTTAAGGGCAGGTCAAAAATCATCAATGAACCGGCCCCAGCGATTTGAACCGCCAAACGTTCAGGTAAAACCCCGATGAGGTCGGTACTTTGCACGATCAATGGCAAAGTGAGGAAATTCGGCACGGTAATCGCGATCCGCCGTTCCCGGCCAAGAAGTTTGAGCGCTTCATCAATGTCACCGCGAGCCTCGCCGCCCGGCGATATCAAGACCTGTGGCGTGTCGACAAAATCATCGAGCGTCATGGTTCCATTGCCAAGACGTGGATGATCTCGTCGCGCAACGCCTACGAACCGGTCTGCAAAAACGACACTGCGTGTCACCCGCTCGGCCTTCAGCCCGTGAAGCCCGCCTAAGGCACAATCCACCGTCCCGCGGTCGAGTTCTTCTAAAACCTTTTCGGGATGGATGTTGATACACCGCAAGTCCACCCCGGGCGCTTCCGTTCTCAAAGAGGCCATAAGCGGCGCGACAAGCACAGCAATGGCATAGTCGTGAGTGGCGATACGAAATGTACGCTGCAGCTTGGCCGGATCAAACGCAGCGACAGGGTTTAAGAACCCCCTGATCTGCGTGAGCGTATCGCTGATTGATTGCGACAATTCCCTGGATCGCGGCGTTGGCTCGATGCCGCGAGGGTTGCGGACGAAAAGTGGATCGTTGAACATGCCACGCAGGCGACCAAGGGCATGACTGGTGGCCGATTGAGACAAGCAAAGCCGCTTGGCGGCCCGGCCGACATGCCGCTCCTCCATCAAAACCTCAAAAACGACCAGCAGATTGAGATCGGCGCGTGATAAATCAATTTGGTGCATGGACATGATGAAGATATATCATTGGATCGATAATTGCGAAAGAATTACTGTGCAGCGATGAGCACCAAATCCCGAGATCAACCTGAAATGTCAGGTACGTTCGATGGGGTAACGTTGAAACTGACCAAGGAATTTATCCATGATCTATGATGTCGTCATCGCTGGCGCTGGCCCCGTTGGCCTGTTTCTCGCCTGTGAGCTGCGCCTTGCAGACATCTCGGTATTGGTATTGGAACAAGCTGAAGGCCCGCAATCTCCCTTAAAGCGCCTCCCGTTCGGTATGCGCGGCCTTTCACTGCCCACCATCGAAGCTTTCTACCGCCGCGGATTGCTTGACAGCATCGCGATACCACAGCGTGCGAAAGATGGCTCGAGCAGCAATTCCTCGAGTGCCGCACATTGGATGCAACAGCCGCGCCGTCCGGGAGGGCATTTCGCAGGTATCCAGTTCTACGACGACAACATCGACACCTCGAAGTGGCAATACCGTCTCCCAAGCCCTGCTGGCACCAGCATGGCAGTCGAAATGGAGCATCTCGAATCCACCCTCGCCGCCCGCGCAAGCGCGATGGGGGTGGAGATCAGACGTGGCTTCAGCGTCGAAGGCTTCGAACAATCAGATGGCGACGTAACTATTCGTGCTGGAGTTGAGACGTTTCGCGGACGCTGGCTCGTCGGTTGTGACGGCGGTCGCAGTGCCGTGCGCAAGGCGGGTGACTTTGAATTCGTCGGTACTGATCCGGAATTCACCGGCTATTCCGTTGAAGTCGAGATGGTCGATCCAGATAAGCTCAGCCTGGGCCGCCAATACACTCCGACGGGCATGTTTACATACTCACGCCCCGGAACCATCGCGATGGTTGAATTCGACGGGGGCGACTTCCATAGAACCCGACCGATAACGCTTGAGCACGTACAGGCAGTATTGCGCCGTGTCTCCGGTGTTGACGTCACCTTGGCGGCATTGAAGCTCGCCACGACCTGGACCGATCGCGCCTACCAGGCGACCGATTACCGCAAAGGGCGGGTGTTGCTCGCCGGTGACGCAGCACATATCCATTCCCCCTTGGGCGGCCAAGGGCTCAACCTCGGGCTTGGTGACGCGATGAACCTCGGTTGGAAACTGGTTTCGACAATTCGCGGCAATGCACCGACGGATCTGCTTGACACTTATTTCAGCGAGCGACATCCGGTGGGCGCGCAGGTTCTTGACTGGTCACGCGCCCAGGTCGCTCTCATGCGGCCAACCCGGAGTACGCGCGCTCTCGAAGCCATCATTCGCGATCTCATCGACACACGCGACGGCGCGACCTACTTCGCCGAACGTGTGTGGGGTGTTTCTCTCTGCTACGATCTTGGCGACAGCCATCCGCTGGTAGGCCGCAGCGCTCCCGACTTCGAGTTGGCAGACAGAAGAAAGCTCGGCGAGCTTCTCAGGGACGGAAAGGGCCTGCTGCTGGACTTTGATGCTGATACCTCACTTCGGACGCTCGGGCGCCGCTGGGGCAACCGGATCACGTATGTCGCGAGTGACGTCAAGGACCGAATGGGCCTGTGTGCAGTGCTCGTGCGCCCCGATGGTTTTGTCGCTTGGGCCAGCGACGGTCCTCCTAACATCGAAGACCTCGCCCAAGCCGCATCGCGGTGGTTCGGTTAAGCCTGAAAGCAGAGCGATTGTGAAAGACTTATGAGCAATCGCCTTTGACAGGAACGAAGGCAAACACACGGACACTTGTTGTCTCAGCCGACAGACCGACCCATGCATCCATATCGAGACGACCGCAAACATGCACGGTTTCAATGACGTCCGCCCCCTTAAGGGCTGTCGCTGTAAAACCCACGGCGACGGCCGTTCGCTCAAAGACATGGAGCTTTGCGACGCCAACGGCACCCCCAGCAGGCGCGAGGCCGATGGTAATCTCACCGGCTCCTGTGCTATCGGGCCCGATCCGCGAGCGTCGCTGCGTGCCGAGCGATAAAGCCGTTTTTCCCGAAACGGTGAAGGTCTTTTGGAATCCGGACGAAACCTCCACGTGGGATTCCACTGGCGCCGCGCGGGTTGAGACCGAGGTTCCGCTCATGAAAAGACAGATTGCGATACCTGTTAACCGCATGGGTAAAGTCGACATGAGAAACCTTTGAAATCGAGGACGGAAAATGGCCTTCATCAGTTTTGATCCGGGTCGGCGCAGTCGAGTATAAATGCCTATTTGAGGGAGAGTTTCTTCTACTCCCCAAGCTTGGTCCTGAGTTCTATCTCCAAGTCTATGATCGCATCCGACAGAGGTTGGCTGGGCATCGCTCTACATTTGTTTTCGACCGCCCTGAAATATTGATCTTGTTGGCCTTCCTTCAAGGCGTCTGGCCCAGGCAAGGTCTCATTGAACCCGCTCAAGAAACCAGCAATCCAGTTGCGGTAGTCTTGACCCATAACATGGTGCTTTCGAATGTCTTTCAGGAAAGTCGCACAGGTCACAGCACCCGGCCCGAACTGGGTTTTGGCTCCGGCCAAGGAAGTCCAGACCAGTGAAAGACTGATCGCCACGATGATTATCAGGCGCATTCGTTCGGTTTTATCGAATGCAAGGATCGAAGCTATAGACAATGACATCGGTTCCCCGGATAGGCGCCAAACTGTTTCACCAAAACGGACTGAGATTGTAAGTGAACAAAGTTTTGCAAGTTCGTGGACAATGCTTAAAGGAACTCAAAAATCTGTTCTGCTGGCATTTGCCGGTAATTGAGACATTGTCTTAGCCATGCCTCCAAATTTCTGGCCGCGTTTGACCCTGACGCGGCAAATAGCTGCCCCACTGCTAGAACTGTTTCGTGCGGGGGGCTGCAGCGAGCTTTCTGTAATCTGACGGGGTTAACCCGCACTCCCTTTTGAAATGGCGGTTAAAGTTTGAAATATTCTTGTAGCCGACATTAAAGCAAATCGACGTGATCGGCTCTGTCTGCTCATTGATCATATTACAGGCCCGACTAATCCGGAGCTTGTGGATATAGTCCACGAAATTTTTGCCTGTGGTTTTCTTGAAGTAGCGAGAGAATGTGGAAGGTGTCATCCCCGCCAAATCTGCGGCAACGGACATGCGCACATCATTGTAAAGATTGCCAAGAATATAGGATGTCACGCGCTGCATGATTGCTGCGCTGTCAGCGTCCAGATTGGGAGCGTAGTCACGGCTTGAAAGAATGACCTTCTCATCGCTTTCGGCCATCAGCGATATAAGCTCAAAGAACAAAGCGAGTCTCTGCAGCCCATGAACCTTGCCGATCCTACGCATCAGATCAATACCCTGTTCTTCGGCTGTCCCGTAAAATTGCAGACCCCGCAAAGCCTGATCAAGCAGGATACGGGGCGTTGCCATTTCTGGCATGATTTCGGCGGTACGCGCGAAAATCTGCGGATCGAATTGCAGAACCATATCCCGGTCCTTGAGCACCTCATCTCCGAAATTGGTGCTTACCCATTCGTGCGGCAAATTGGAGCCAACAAGGCACAGGTTTCCCGGTTGAAAATCACCGATATAATCACCCACAAAAGCTGTTCCACTTGATTGGGTAATCAGGTGAATTTCGTATTCAGGATGATAGTTCCAGCATGCCAGCCGGTACGGATAGTCATGCGTGAACCACCGGAACGATTGGCCCGGATCACAAAATATGTGCTCGAGTTCTGCGTTTTTTGCAACGCCGATCGCCATTGTCACCTCGCGTCACGCCTGGAGTGCGTGGCAGATTAATGTCCGCTCCGTCTCCTTGTCGAAGATATGAATATGCTTTTCATCCACGGTCAACCGGCAGGGCTGCTTGAGCTGCGGACACGCGCCGGAATCAAGCAATGCGCCTATTTCTACCGTGCCCAGACTGAAATTTATCAGGGCCTCATTGCCAAGATATTCGATCAGATCGACAGCTCCAGAAAGGATGTTCGTATTATTGGCTGATGTAGCCACATCCAGATGGGCAGGTCGTATCCCAACGGTAACGGTCTTGCCGTCTTCAAGGGTATATCGCTGCCTGCTGACCTCCAGCTTTGTATCACCATTGGACAATATGTATTTCGAACCCCCTGATGATACGGTCATGTCGATGAAATTCATCGGAGGGGTACCAATGAAGCTAGCGACAAATTTGGTGAGGGGATTTTCGTAAATCTCTCTTGGCGTACCCAGTTGTTCAATCCGTCCATCCTTCAACAGAACTATTCTGTCTGCCAGTGTCATGGCTTCCAACTGGTCATGCGTGACGTAAACGGTGGTGGTTTTTAATGACTGATGCAGACGCGCAATTTCGACACGCATATGATTGCGCAGTTTTGCATCGAGATTGGAAAGCGGCTCATCAAAGAGAAAGACCGCAGGCGTCTTGATCATGGCCCGGGCAATTGCAACGCGTTGCTGCTGTCCACCTGATAGAGCTGCGGGCTTGCGCTCCAGATAAGGGTCGAGACCAAGCAGTGAAGCCACTTCCTTCACACGCCGCTCGATTTCCGGTTTTGAAACTTTCAGACGTTTGAGACCAAAGGCTATGTTGCCGAATACGCTCATATGCGGATAGAGCGCATAGTTCTGAAAGACCATGGCAATGTCGCGATCACGCGGTGGCAGATCATTGACAATCTTGCCAGCAATAGTGAGTTCGCCATCCGAGATCTCCTCGAGGCCAGCCAGCATGCGCAATATCGTGGATTTGCCGCAACCTGATGGGCCGAGGAACACCACAAATTCATTCTCCTCAACGGAAAGATCGAATTTGTGTACAACCTGATGCGTGCCATAGCGCTTGGTTATCTCATTGCAGACTATAGCAGCCATCAGTATGTATCCTCTCCCAAATGTATCTGTAGCTTGACGTCAGCAGGACGGCCTTCTGCGGCGCGTTCAAAAGCTGCAATGCTGTCCTTGAAAGCGTACGTTGCCGCGATAAGCGGTTTTAGATCAACCTTACCGGATGCAATGAGGGCGAGCGCCCGGTCATAGACATTCGCGTAACGGAACACCGTTTCCATACGCACTTCCTTGGATTGTGCTGCAACAAGATCGAGGCTGACCGGCTCAACCGGCATACCAACGAAAACAGCGGTGCCACCCGGCCGCACAAAATCAAAGATACCTTTAAATGCACTCGGATGACCGCTCGCTTCGAAGACAATATCCACACCCCAATTGTCAGTCTCTTTTCTGACAAGAGCAGCAAGATTGTCGTGGCGGCTGTTCACGGCAATGATCCCATCGTAGCGGGCTGCGATTGCCAGCTTCGGGTCCTGAATATCCGATATGATGATGCGGCTGCAGCCACCCGCTAGCGCCGCCAGAGCAACCATAATGCCGATTGGACCCGCACCAATGACGAGTGCGGTATCGCCGGGCGCTACGCGCGCCTTTGTGACCGCCTGCATACCGACGGCAAATGGCTCGATCATTGCGCCTTCAGCAAATGAAACATTCTCAGGCAATCGGAATGTCAAATTAGCGGGATGAATGACAAACGGCGTGAGACAGCCATGCACCGGCGGTGTCGCCCAAAATACTACATCGGGATCAAGATTATAAAGTCCAAGCCGGGTGGCCCGGGATTTGTCGTTTGCAATACCGGGTTCCATGCAGACCCGGTCGCCCTTGCGCAAGCTTCGAACGTTGGCACCAATCTCGACGACAGTCCCCGACGCTTCGTGCCCCAGGACCATCGGCTCGTTGACAATATAAGGTCCGATGCGGCCATGGGTATAGTAATGCACATCGCTACCGCAGATACCGACTGTATCAATAGCAATTTTAACGTCATCGGGACCAAGATCGAGTGGAAGATCAATGTCGCGTAACGACAGGTGGCGGGTTTTCTCCAGAACAAGAGCCTGCATGCTCCATTAGTCCTTTTTCTTGAGTGCTGAATTGATGAAACCGCTCATGACACCAACAAAGATCAAAGGCGGCAGGGAAAGAACGATGACCGAGGCATTGAGAATGCCCCACGGAACATTGCGTCCAAGGAGCGTAAACTCCGAGGCGATGATGGGCAGTGTCTTGGCGTCTGATGTGGTCAGCATCAGTGCAATGAGGAACTCGTTCCAGACAAGAATGAAACTGAAGATGACGGCACCGATCAGTGATTTCGCAGCAACCGGCAGAGCAACCTTAAAGAACACGGCACAGGGACCATACCCATCAACAATTGCAGCCTCCTCGATTTCTCGGGGTACGCGACTGAATGCCGGAATTGCCAGCCAGATGATCGTTGACATGGTCAACAGCGTGTAGGTGGTCACGAGGGCCGTGCGGGTATCGTAAAGGCCAAGATCCAGCCAGATGGCAATCAGTGGAATGGCCACGGCAACCGGCGGAAGGAAACGCAGCGACAGAACGAAGAACTGGATATCGTCGGAAAAGCGGTTCGGGTATCGGGCAACCGCGTAGGCTGCCGGTATGCCAAGAACCGCGCCGATCAATACGGATGAACCCGCAATGATGATGGAATTGAACAATCCGTGCTGCACATTATCGCGTCCGAGCACGTAGATGTAATTATCCAGCGTCGGCGTAAAGATGAATTTCGGTGTCGTCGAAACGATGTCGATCAACTGCTTGAATGAATTCAGAAACACCCAGAAGATCGGAAAAATCGCGACCAGAACAAGGGCTGCAAGCGCGATCTTTGAGATCGCATATCCTGATTTTACTGCCATTTGCGCACCCACTTCCAAAGAACTGTAAAGGCGATGATGGTGGCAAACATCATCAGGACGGCCATGCTGGACGCATAGGAGATCTTTCCGGCTTCCACGAACCCTTGAGAAAACGCGTACATATCAAGCGTTTCGGTCGCGATACCCGGACCACCGCGGGTCATGACATAGATCAGGTCGAAGGCGCGCAGAGATTCCACCATCTTGACAAAGACAAGACTTAGTAAAGGGGCAGCGAGCATGGGGATGCCGATATAGAAATGCACTTCCCATGTCCTCGCATTATCGAGCCGGGCAGCTTCAAATGGCTGGGGTGGCAAGGTCTCAAGCAATTTCAGAATGATGACCGAGAAGAACAATCCCCACTGCCAGACATCAACGACAGCTACTGACGCCAATGCCGTCGACGGCAGGGAGAGAAAATCAATGGGGGCGCCAGTCAGCAATTTGATCGGATAATTGACGAGGCCAAAGAGTGGATTGAACATGAATTTCCACACAAAGGCTGCAGAAACACGGGGCAACATCACCGGGATGATAAAGAGCACCGTGACCAGGTTTCGCATGCGGGGCGAGGCAGTCTCGTAAAGAAAGATGGCCAGAAGAATGGCGACCAGCATCGTTGCAGTTACCGTCACCACCTCCCAGATCAGCGATATCCGGATCGCATTGAGAAAACGTCGGTCATTGAACAAATCTATAAAATTGGCAAACCAGACATAGCTGCTATCAGGGAAACTCAGCTCCCGGTTCTGCAATGCAATATTGACAGCAGCAATAGTCGGGACAAACGCAAGGATCGCCAGAACCACGAGCGGCGGTATGAGAAAAAGCAGAGGTAGACTTGTTTTCCTGTTCATTTCGGTAATCCGGCAAAATCTTCAAAGATAGGTGAGGAACGGGGCTTCACATGGGGGAGCATTGTGAAGCCCCGGACAGCGACACGAAGGAATGTCGCTGCGGATCAGCGGCGTGCGATCAACTTGTTGGCGTAGGCCTCAAGCTCATCGAGACCACCTTTGATATCTGTCCGGCTGCCGGTGATCAGTTCTTCGAGGATGATGCCCCAGCGGTCACCAAGATCAGGCCAATCCGCATTGACCCAGAAATTGACATCGGTGTACTGCGCTGTCTCGTTAAGCGCATTGCCAATTTCCGCACCATATTTCTTTTTGAACGCATCGCTGTTGATGACGCTGGTTCGATTGATGTCACCAAAGATACCCTGCTCAAGCCGCCGCTCTTCATTCTGTTTCGATGTGGCCCAGGCTATAAAAGCACCAGCGCATTTCTTTGCGGCATCGTCGGTATTTGCCTTTGCGCCGATGGCAAGGCCATGGCCATAGCCGCCCCCGACGAGCGGACGTGGCGGAACGGTGTAACCGACCTTGCCCGCCACCGATGATTGTTTTGGATCTTCCGTCTGGCCAGCAAGCGGACTTGACTCGATGATCATCGCGACATTGCCGGAGTTGAAGGCTTCGGTGACTTCAGTCCAGCTGCCGGTCTGTGTGCCTGGTGCCGAATATTTGAAAAGACGCAGATAGGTCTCTGTCGCTTTAACAGCCGCATCGGAATTAAAGGCCGGTTTGCCATCGACAAACCACTGACCGCCGAATGCCTTGAAATAGGTCATCCACCGCCAGACATTTGCGCCAGAACCACGCCCACCGCGCAACGCAGTGCCGTAGAAGCCCTTGGCCGGATCGTTCAATTTGGCAAGTGCGGCTTCATACTCCTCCAAGGTCTTGGGCGGCGTGATCCCGGTCTTTTCCAGGACATCCTTACGATAGTAAAGCAGATCACCGCCGCCCTGAATGGGGGCGAAATAGGCGATGCCGTTGTAGCTGGCAACCTTCTTTCGTCCCGCATCGAAATCATCATAATTGGCGTCCGCCGGGTAGTAATCGAGCAAAGGCACGATCCATTTTGACTCAGCGAAAAGCGCGACATTAGCCTCGTCAATATAATAGACATTGTACTTACCTGTTGTTGCTGCTTCCGCACGCGATTTGGCGCGCCGATCATTTTCATTCAGGTAGTCAAACTCGAACGAAGCACCCGAAAGCTTCTTGAATTCATCCTTGTAATTTTCGAGCAGGGTAAGACTGTCGCGGGGTTGCGCCAGAACCCGGACTGTACTGTTGCAGATTTGTGCATTTGCGCTATTTGCAAAAATGAGTAGAGCGGCACTCCCGAACAAGGCAGTGCGATATAGTCTATCGATCATTGGTTGTCCTCCCAAGGTCACCATTATTGGGGATATGGCAGGCATTTCTCCTCTTACCTGTCCAATCCTGAATGAAAATTGACAGGGGCGAAACAATCTCGATAGCGGCAAATTTTCACAAAACTAATACGAATTTGCAATTTCTGGGCTTGAGAACGAACGGCCAAAATCACGGAACATGGCTCTGTTGAGCTGGTTATCGTATCTCGGCCAGTCCAACATTACCGGTATGGCATTAAACGCCCCAGACTAAAGCGCCACCTGTCAAGCCAGCGCCAGCTGCGGTTAGCAGCAGTTTTTCGCCCGGCACCAAGGATCGGCTGTGATGCGCAAGACATAGCGAGAGCGGAATGGTTGCGGCAGAGGAATTGCCATACTCTGCTATGGTGCGCACGGTTCGGGAAGCGTCAATGCCAAGATTATCCGATACCACATCGAAAATACGCGCATTGGCCTGATGTGGTACAAACCTGTCCATGTCTGCCGAACAGAGATTCGCATCTGCCATCGCTCGCTGCGCGCATGTGGTCATCATCTGGACAGCTTGCGTGAACATTTCCTTGCCACTACGCATCGTCATCAGGCATTCCTCGTTTGCAATGCCTGAAACAAACGGCTTTGTGGAACCTCCTGCGGGAATTGAAATCAGATCATAATAGCTGCCGTCCGATGCCAGATTCATGCCAAGCAAACCAACATCTGAATCGCCTGACGGCACCAGAACGACCGCACCCGCGGCATCGGCAAAGAGAACGGCACTTGCGCGTTCAGCCGGATTAATACGCCTGCTCAAAATATTTGCGGCCACGACAAGAACCGGGCGTCCTTGCGCACGGACGAAACCATCAGCAAGCGTTAAGGCGTAGAGGAAACCCGAGCACGCACCGGCAAGATCAATAGCACCGGAGTTAACGAGCCGGAGACGATGCGCCAGCAATGGCGCTGAGGGTGGTAAAAGATGATCAGGGGTTGATGTGGCAAGGATCGTCAGGGCGATGTCATCAGGCAGAAGATCGGCGTCGTCTAAAGCCGATGCCCCTGCCTTTGCGGCAATATCGGTGAGGAATTCGCCGTCTTCGACCCAATGCCGGGTGCGAATGCCGGTTCTTCGCTCAATCCAGCCGGGCTCCAGCCCGAGCTTGTTTTCTATCTCTGCATTTTCCACGCGGCGCGCGGGCACGTAATGGCCAAGTCCGGCAATTCGACTTGCCGCTGCCTGGCTCATCGGACACCCACTGCAAGCATATCCGCCGCCTCATCAATAGCACCATAGGCACGATCCAGATCAGTTTCATCGACGCAATAGGGGGTCATCAGATAAATGACATTGCCAAGAGGGCGGATCAGGAGATTTCTGGATCGGAAGAAAGCGCGCAGTTTTGGTCCAGCGTCGGAAAGATAGCCTGAGGCCGAGACACTAAGGTCTAGTGCAACAATCGTCCCGGTCTGGCGTATATTGCTGAATCGTGGATCTATGGCGAACCGTTCAAGCCTTTCACGATGCATGGCTTCCAGCGATCGAATGCGCGCATGCACGGGCTCATTCTTCCACACTTCAAGATTGGCAAGCCCCGCTGCGCAAGCAATCGGATTGGCGGTGTAGGAACTTGAATGAAAGAAAGTCTTGGTACGATCGGTGGATAGATGCGCGTCAAATATCTGCGGGCAACACAAGGTTGCCGCCAGCGGCAAAGCACCACCGGTCAATCCTTTCGACGTGCATAATATATCCGGCGTAATACCGGCCTGATCGCAGGCAAACAGTGTTCCGGTTCGCCCCCAGCCGGTCATCACCTCGTCAGCGATCAGCAAGGTGCCATATTTTTCAGCGATGCGCTTCAGTTCGGTCAAGAGCGATGCGGGATACATCAGCATTCCCCCTGCCCCGAGCACAAGCGGTTCGATCAGCAATGCAGCGACCTGCCCGCTCCGGCACAGCTGTTCGAAAGCATCGAGTGTATTCTGCTCATGTCCGGGCAGCGGAAACGGCACCTGATCGACACTGAAAAGCAATGACTGGTAGGCTGCGTTGAAAACCCCACGCTCTCCCGCAGACATGGTCCCGATTGTATCGCCGTGATAGCTGTGTTCCATAACGACGATGCGCGACCGTGGCTCTCCGATATTGTGGAAATAGCCCAATGCCATCTTCAGCGCGACTTCCACGCAGGTTGACCCGCTGTCCGAATAAAAGACGTGTGCAAGTCCTTCCGGAGCGATGGCGAGCAATCCCTTTGCAAGTTCTTCGGCGGGCTCGTGGGTATATTCAGCAAAGATGATCTGATCGAAGCTGTCGCAAGCCTCGCGGATCGCCTTCATGATAAGCGGATGGCGATGACCGTGTGTGATAACCCACCAGGAGGAAATCGCATCGAGAATGGCTGACCCCTCGTCGTCATGGAGCCATGCGCCTTCCGTTCTGAGGATACGCCTCATCGCAGGCTCCAGCGCGTGTTGGGTGAACGGATGCCAAACGGGTGATGATGCAAGAAAATGAGTCACGGGTTCACCATCTGAAAATGCGCTGTATCGAAATTTTCCTGAAAAGCCTTGTGCAATGCGTCGGATGTCAACGGCTCAAGCAATGGCAATCGGCCAAGGCAGTGAACACGACCCAACGTCCCGATAATGTACTGCGTATCCATATGTTCATCGCCGATGAAGGCAACGCCGAACACCGGTACGGAACGTTGGCGCAAAGCTTCCAATGAGAGCAATGTGTGGTTGATCGTACCAAGACCCGTGCGAGCACATAGGATAACGGGGATTTGCCAGCGGGAGAAAAGATCGGCGAATATTTCGGTTTCCGTCAGCGGAACCATCACACCACCAGCGCCTTCGATAATGAGCGGGCCGTCTATGGAAGGCGGATTCAGCAACTCCGGTTGTATGCGAACATTGTCCAACCGCGCAGCAAGATGTGGCGAAGCAGGCGTATGAAGCCGCCAACTCTCTGCAATAATCCTATGCGGCGGAATCTGACCGAGGCGGGCAACGGTTTCGCTATCGGTTTCTTCCTCAAGCCCAGCCTGAACAGGTTTCCAGTAAGAGGCACCGAGTGCATTGGCTAGCGCCGCCGAAAATATTGTCTTGCCAATATTTGTATCGGTACCCGTAACAACAAAACGCAAACTCATATGATTTCCTCTGCCAATGCGACTTTCAATTGATTGAGCATCCGCTCGATTTCGTACTCGTCGACATTCAGTGTGATGGCTATGCGCAAGCGCGATGTTCCCTCGGGAACCGTAGGCGGACGGATTGCACGGATGTCGAAACCACTCGCTTGCAGTCGCGTCGCAACACGCGTTGCACGCACATTATCACCAATCAGGATGGGCAGAATTTGTGACCCGCTGCCCTCAACTCCAAACATCGCAGCAAGTTGTGTGTTGGCGAACGTGAAAAGCTTCTGCAGACCCAGTCTACGCTGAGGTTCATCTGCAAGCATCTTCAGTGCCTCGCGAACACCAGTCGCCATGAGTGGCGACGGCGCGGTGGAATAAATGAAGGCGCGGGCGCGGTTAACGAGATAATTGCATATGGTATCATTTGCTCCCAAAAGCGCGCCGGAAACGCCAAGTGCCTTGCCGCAAGTGTGCAACAGGATAACGTTATCCCGTCCCTCAAGGCCCGTCGCGAGCCCACGACCTTCGCTACCAAATACGCCGGTCGCGTGTGCCTCATCGACGACGAGAAAACTGTCATATCGATCCGCAATCGCCATCAGTTCGGCTAACGGCGCGCGATCACCATCCATGGAATAGAGGCTCTCGACCGCTATCCACGCATGCCCCTTACCGCCTGCCATGCGCCACTGTCTTAATGCGCTCTCGAAATTCCCGAGATCATTGTGTCTGACCATGACTGATTGCGCCCGGCTGGCCGCAATACCCTCACGAGCGCTGGCGTGTATGAACGCATCGTAGACAATGAGATCATCGCGTTGCGCCAGTGTCGAAAACAGCGCGGCATTGGCGGCATAACCGCTTGAGAAATAGAGCATCTTCTCCACACCGAAAAAGGCAGATGCTTCATCTTCAAGCGCCTCATGCTCGGGGTGATTGCCACGAAGCAAACGGGATCCGCCAGAACCAGCCGGGACGCCGCGCTCCAAAGCTGCAGCTATCGCCGCTGCAATACGTGGGGAACCGGCAAAACCGAGATAGTCATTTGATGTAAAATCAACACCGTTGCACGGCACCAGCGTCCGCAACCTTCCCTTGCGTTCTAATCCGTTCAACGTCCTGTCATAACGGGCAAGATAATGGGACGTCATTCGGCAATACGCGGAGGCATTGCTTTCAGTCCCAATCGCCGAAACAGTCCGGTATCGTGATCATCGCCGGGATTTTCCGCAGTGAGCAGCGTGTCGCCGACGAAGATCGAGTTTGCACCGGCAAAGAAACACAGAGCCTGCATCTCGTCGCTCATTTCCGTACGCCCCGCGGACAGACGAACATGCGTTTGAGGCATGAGAATACGGGCAAGTGCCGTGGCCCGTACAAATGCAATGGGATCAACAGGAACTGCGTTGGCCAGCTTTGATCCGGGGATCGGGATCAGCATATTGATCGGCACACTTTCCGGCTGTACCGGAAGGTTGGCAAGGGTAACGAGCATTGAGATATGGTCATCCGTCGTCTCGCCCATGCCGAGAATGCCACCGGCACAGACCTTGATCCCGGCCTCCCGCACATTTCCGAGTGTTTCCAGACGATCCGCAAAACTGCGGGTACTGATGATCTCGCTGTAAAAGCGCTCGGACGTATCAATGTTGTGATTGTAGTAATCAAGTCCCGCCTCTGCGAGCCGGTTCGCCTGTCCTGAAGACAGCATACCAAGCGTCATGCAGGTCTCCATGCCCAACGCCCGCACGCCCTCGACCATGGCAACCACCATGTCCATGTCACGATCTTTGGGACTGCGCCACGCTGCACCCATGCAGTATCGCGTTGCACCACCGTCGCGAGCCTTGCTTGCCTCTTCAAGCACCTTTTCGACTTGCAGCAGCTTCGATGCCTTGAGCCCGGTGGGGTAATGTGCGGACTGGCTGCAATAGCCACAATCCTCAGGGCATCCGCCCGTTTTGATCGACAACAATTTGCTGAGTTGAATGGCATTGGGGTCGAACTGTGCCCTATGCACACTATGCGCCTCGAACAGCAGATCATTGAACGGCAAATTATAGATTTTTTTTGCCTCATGGAAATCCCAGCGTTCAGCGGGGATTCCAGATGCACTCAAACCTTCGGATTCCTGTATCGCAGATACTGACATTGATAACCTTTCGGGCTCATATGCGTAATTATAGATAGAATCGTAAATTATCTATAATTTTATTCAGGCCGCAAGAAAACGCAAGCCGCTTCGAACGGTCGAAAATTTAAATCGAGCTATGGCTGTCTAAAAATGCCTAGGGAGATGAACGACAGCGGCAATTAGCCGACAATGGCAAAGACATCGCGCGTTGAGCCTGTCGGGCCTTTAATCGGTTTTTGCCCGATCCATTGAACGTGGCGTTCAAGCACGGCAACAGCGTTGTCAGTATTGCGCTGACGCAGAAACCCGAGGATTGCTCGATGATCGTGATCGGTCCGGACTTCCCATTCCGAACGCCAAGCTGAAAACAGAAAACGCGCACTCACCGCATGAAGATCGTCGATTGCCGCCAACAGACGCGGCATTTCGCATGGGGTCAGGATCAGCCTGTGAAACCGCCGATTGGCCTCTTCCCAAGAGCGCACATCCCGCGAATTATCGCCAGCGAAGGTTGCCTCTTCGGCCTGCTCAAGAATTGACGCCGTCAAATGCGGCACCGCATGGCGAAGTGCAAGCCCCTCAAGCTCGGCACGCATCAGCGCCACTTCGCGAACCTCTTTCAGATCAAAGGAGGCCACCCGCACGCCCCGTCGCGGTTCGCTGACGGCCAAACCCTGGGCCTCAAGCTTGCGAAATGCCTCTCTCACCGGAACGTGGCTTGCTCCAAACTCTTCAGCAACATGGTCCTGCCGCAGCTTGGCACCCGGCTCCAGCTGGCCCGTTACAATCCTGTCTGCAAGGATGCGGCTGATGCGGTTGGCAATGGTGTCTTCGTTGGCTGCGGTCATGTTCTATAGATATTTTGCTTCTGATCCCCTGTCGAGCCAGCCGCGTTGTATTTGTTGTGGGGCACCTTCCGAGCATGTTGGGAACCGAATTTCAGCATCGTCATTGCAGTCGACCAACCAAGTCACGTAAAATTCATGGCACTGAAGGGCAGTATTTACCGCATCGTCTCAATGTACTTGATGTTAAAATTGATATAGCCAGCCTCGGTTTCCTTGAGCTGGGTCTCTATCAGCTCGTGGAATTCCGGCAGCCGGTGAAAAGGCACACCGGGATATGAGTGGTGTTCGGCATGATATGGCATGTTCCATGCAAGCTTACGAACAAGCCAATTCGTAGTGGTGGTCCTGCTATTTTCCAGCATATTTGCAACAAATGGGCAGCGACCATGCTCGGCAAGAAGATAGAGACGCAAGAACGGCTGCCCAAGCAATGCTGGTAACACCCAGACATAGAGAAGAAGTGCCGTGTGCAGATAGAGCGAGAGCCCAAGCATGATGGCATAAACAATCATCATCATCCGAGCTTCAGCTCGCACTTTTGGACGCCCCTTTTCGGGAACAAACGTGTCGGAGCAGCGGCCAGCCGCATTCCTGACCAACGTTTTCAGATGACTTACCCAAACTGGAAAACCCGAGACGTGTACAATATATTGTCGTAAAAATTCTGGTTTCGGAGATGCCAATTCGGGATCGTTTTCAGGGTCTTGGGTAAAGCGGTGATGGGCAAAATGGAAATACCGAAACCAGTCCGTCGGCAGCACAAGGATGAAACTGCATGTACGGGCAACGAAATCATTCAGCCACTGGCTTCTGAACGGTGTACGGTGCACCGACTCGTGCAGCAGGGTGAATAAAAACACGAGCAGGATGCCTTGCGGCAGCATCAAAAGCGGCCAAAAAGTTACGCGCATTGCGATCAACGACCCGAGAAAAACAATCGCGCCCCAATGGGCGGCGAGCTGAATCATGCCCGCTCGGTTTGATTTGGCAGTCAGATGGTCGCGCTGCTCAGACGTCAGTGATGCGATAATCGTCCGGTGATCCATGGATGCCTCAAACAGATGGTCTCAGATGAATGAGAGTATTCAATATTTAATCTTTTTTAAAACGATAATTCCTGCCATATTGGAAAGATAGGCTTATCTATTTCAGGTGAACAATGTTGTTTCCATCCTTACGTGGATTGCAGGCATTCGAGGCAGCCGCGCGAACTGGCAGTTTTATGTCTGCTGCCAAAGAGCTTTCAATTTCCCCTGCGGCAGTCAGTCAGCTTATTCGTGCTCTCGAAGCACAAGTAGCACGCAAACTGTTCCAAAGGATCAACCGGCGAGCTGTACTCACGGAAGCAGGCCGAGAAATTCTGCCCCGGCTTTCAATGGCTTTCGACGAGTTAAGAAGTGCTTCAAGTGAACTGTCCGGTGGTCAACGACGATCTTCACTCGTCATATCGGTACCGCCTTCGATGGCAATGGGTTGGCTCTCGCACCGTTTACCTGATTTCATCACCATACATGGCCCGGTAGATATCTCTTTGAGGGGTGAGGAAGACCCTGTTTCATTTGAGCGCGATCTGATTGACATTCGCCTGTCCTATGGGCGCTTCCATTATCGCGAACACAGCACTGAAGAAATTGCCGTTGATGCGGTTTTTCCCGTCTGCACACCGGGTTTTCTGGCACAGCACGGCCCCGTCAATACCACCGCAAATCTACTGGCCTTGCCATTGATTCATACCGACTGGGGACCGGCTGCGTCTTCGTTTCCCTCTTGGCGAAGCTGGTTTGAAACAGCGCTTCTGACACCCGGTCGCGACATTCAACGGGGCCTGACCGCAAACTCGTCAAAGGCTGCTCTTGATCTTGCGCTTGGTGGATTGGGAGTCGCTCTGGGGCAAGGCATTTATTCTGCTGACCTAATTGAAAAGGGCCTGCTGATCAGACCGGTAAGACGCGTACTTGAACTCGGACAGCCTTACTGCCTGACAATACCGCAACGAAGCGCCCGGAAAACAGCGGTATCGGCTTTCAGATCATGGTTTACCAATGAATGCTTGCGCTCGATAAAGTCACCATCCCTTACGATATAGGCCGATACTCGCATTCGGGTTCCAACGTCATCTCCTGTATATTCTCAAACAGCTCTTGTTCCAGCCCCATCTAGGCTGGGAATGGTCGCGAAGGAAAAATACCATGTCCCAAGATTCCGCTGCCAAATTTGATAGTTCCCGAGCTGCGGAGTACGCACGGCAAAGCCGGATTGCTTTGGCGGGCTACGATGCTTGCCACGAGCTTTCGGCCTGCATGCTTTCGGCAGTGCTTGGTGCGGGAACAAAGGCGAGGTTATTGGTCGTTGGAGCCGGTGGAACAGCCGGTGAGATCATAGCCGCCGCAACACTGGAACCAGATTGGTCATTTGTCGCCGTTGATCCGTCACCACCAATGCTGGAGCTGGCGAAGGCCGAATTGGCTGCAGCCGGATTGGAGCAGCGTGTGAAAACGGTCCTTGGTCACCTTGCCGAAATCTCCATAACACCATCTTTTGACGCGGCTATCATGATTGGCGTCCTGCATCACCTGCAAGATGACGAAGCAAAAAGCGAAATCCTCACGCAGATTGCAGCGCGTCTTAGACCGGGCGCTCCACTGGTCCTTGCCGGAAATTATCGAACCTATGCTTCGCAGCCGCTCCTGATGAAAGCTTGGGCCACACGTTGGCGGATGAATGGTGCCGGTCCCGAGGAAATCGAGGTCAAGATGGGCAAGATATTGCAGGGAGCCGAACCACCTGAATCGGAAGAGGCTATTGCCATTTTGCTCTCCGAGGCGGGGTTTGATACTCCATGCCGCTTCTTTTCCAGCCTGTTCTGGGGCGCTTGGTTGACACGCCGTATATCTGACGGTCTGTGACGCGGACACGGTTCATTCAGATCAAGAACGAACTATTTGGCGACATACCATGATAGCGCATCATCAAACCTCAACTGGTTCGACGTCTCTGTGGGAATTCACAATCATGATGGTTTGAAATCCGCGAAGACAGCGGCCAAACGTCTTGTACCGATATCGGCCTCGGCATCTGTTAAAGCGGAGAAACCCAATAACAGACCTTGATCGGAAGTAGGCGCGATATGCATTGGCGAAATAGGCAGAACAGAAACGCCATGGTCGCGTGCGCCACGCGCTAACACTGTGTCATCATTTTTCGCACGAACGCGCGCCAGAAGATGGACTCCCTGTTGGGGCGGGCTCACTTTCAGATGTTCGAAGAGGCGCTCATGCAACAGTGACACCAACACATCACGCGACTGCCGGTAGGCATCGCGCAATCGTCGTAAATGGCTTGAGAAATGTCCTTCAGCCAGAAAGTCAGCGACCACCAATTGTTGAAATGGCGCGGGAAAACGATCAAGGAGTGCGCGCATGGCGCGAAACGCCGGAACCAAATCGTCCGGCACCACCAGATAGCCAAGACGAAATCCGGGGAGCAGAGCCTTGCTGAAAGTGCCGACATAGATGACACAGTGATGCTCATCAATCCCCTGCAGGGCGGCAAGTGGCGGCCCATCATAACGGAACTCGCTGTCGTAATCATCTTCAATGACCCAGGCCCCGGCGGTTGCAGCCCAATCAAGGAGCGCCAGCCTGCGCGCCATGGGAAGCACCACGCCCGTGGGATATTGATGCGATGGGGTGACATAAACAGCCCGTGGTCTGACGGTGAGTGCTGCGAGGGCGGAAACGTCAATGCCATTGTCGTCAATCGGTACGGGCGCAAGGGTTGCCCCGTGCGCCATCAAGGCATGCCGGGCGGGCGGATAACAAGGGTCTTCCACCGCAACGACATCGCCCGGATCAAGTAAAGCACGGATTGCCAGATCGATTGCCTGTTGTGACCCCGCCGTGATGAAGATGCGGTCCGGTAAACAGCGCACACCACGCGCCGCAAGAAGATAAGCAGCCACCGCTTCCCGCAGCCACGCTTCCCCCTGTGGGTTGCGGTAATGATCCGACAAGGTGCCGACATGGCGATGAGCGATACGATTGAGGATCGCGCGCGTCTTTTCGTCCGGTGGCGTGCGTCCCGTAGCAAACGGGACCTGCGGTGGCGGATCGGGCTGATGGAACGTAGTGATGACAGTACGGGCAGCGCGGGAAAGAAGGCGATCCCGTTCCGGCCCCGACCATCCCTCTCCGCCCGGACGTCCGGAGCGTTCAGGCACATCGGACGAAACGAAAGTGCCCGAGCCGATGCGGCCAACGGCATAACCTTCGCTCAGGAGTGTTTCATAGGCCTCGATGACCAGGCCACGGGACACACCCCAAAATTGTGCGCCCGCACGCGACGAGGGAAGCCGTGTCCCCGGCTGCATCGCCCCGGCGATGATCGCCGCCCGCAGAGCGAGATAAAGCTGTCGGACAAGCGGCACCGGAGAAGCCCTGTCGATGCCGATAGTAACCAGATGTGATGTGCCCTCGCGCCGGCGCGAGCCTTCAACTGTCACGTTTGATACCCCAAGTGGTTCCCGCGAGCGGCTTCAAGTGGTCCTGTTATTTGATGTCGAATGGCAAGATAATCGAACCAATTATTCATTTGAGTCAAGAGATCATGCGCACATCACACGCCAACTACCTGTTTATGGGAAGCCTTCTAACTGCCGCTGGCTATGGAGCGACATTCCTCCTTACCGAGCATTTCCGCGCATTTGGCGGTAGCGAGATCGACACGGGCATTACGCTTGGCGGCGCAATGTTCGGCACCTTGATTGGAGTGCCTTTGGTGGGCTGGTTTGCTGGCCGGTTCGGCGCAGCTCGTATGGGAGCGCTGGGCGCGCTGGCCGTGTGCGCCGGTTACATTATCCTTGCTTCCCTGAAGACCTTGTCGCCGCTGATCGGCGGAGCTGGCTTTCTCATTGGGCTTGGGTGGGGAATATTCTATCTCGCTGCACCAATGGCATTGTCCGAGCGCGTCACCGATACAGAGCGTGGCTTCTGGTTCGCACGCTACGGAGCGTTCCTGATGGCGGGAATTGGCGGCAGCCCGGTTATTGCTGGCACACTGACGGGCAGTCTTGGGTTTTCTACTCCCGCTGCGTTTCGCCTGATTGCGGCCGCCTGTGTTCTTGCGGCCGTGCTTCTGTGGGTTTTTGACAGACTGGCACCAAAGGGTGCTGCTGTTGCACCGGCCTCTTTCAGTGAAGGCTGGGTGCGCAAATTGCCTGATATCGCCCGGACGCGGGCCATCTACCCGATCCTGATGGTAGGGCTCGGCGCTTGTGTCTTTGGTGGTATTTTGACATTTCAGACCTCGCTGGTACGAGGCACCGGCCTTCAGGCCAGCACGTTCTTTAGTGTTTACGCCTTAACCGTGGTGGCATCCCGTTTTGTATTGGCACCGGTGGTCAACCGGGCCAATGGTGATCATGTCGCCATTATTCTCCTGTCGCTGATGATCCTTGGCGTGGTGGTAAGCTTCGGATTTCACTATGGCGTCTTGGTCCAAATCGCCAGTGCTGTTCTGCTCGGCCTTGGTTATGGCTTGGTTTACGCAGTGATCCAGACACAAGCGGTGAATGATGGCCCTATCGATCAACGTAACGCTGCAATGACGTGGTTTGTAATCGCTTATTTCGTCGGCATATTCGGATTTCCCCTACTTGGTGGCTGGATGATTGTCAATTTCGGCACGAATGGCTTACTTGGCGCCATATTGGCCTTCGCGATTGCAGAGCTGGCCGTGGCGCTGCTACGTCTGCGCCACGGCCTCTACGCTCTGCCAAAGGAAGCCTCATGAGCAAGCCATCGATCACGGATTACCAAGGAGCAGAGAGGGGCCGCACAGAGGCATTGCCTATACGACCCACGCGATTATACGCGCGCGTCTTCCGGCAGATCTCTTTTATGGGAGCATTGCTTCAGCACCCAAATGATATCAGTGGAAGATGGTCGGACCGTTTGGAACGCGATATCGCCGATCGCCTGCTTGTCACGGATCAGGATTGGTCAGATCCGCTTGAATAGTCACGCTGACCGCCACTGCCATTTTGCCCAATAAATCCTCATCCTTGGGGATTTGCCTATTCCGCATTCTCGAAATCAGTACTGCGGGTAACGGTTTCCCAAGCATCGATCTCATCGGCAATCTGATCCAGTTTGCTGCGAGCACGGCGCAGCGCGTCGCTGCCAAGCAGTAAATGAAGAGGCGGATTATCGGAGCGAACCAGGGCGATGATTGCTTGCGCCGCGTGATCCGGATTGCCCAGCTGTCGACCTGCAGCGGTATCGAAGGCGGCAGAACTCCGTCCGATGGTCTCAGCATATGCAGCATCTTCAGCGTCACTTTTGCGTATCGAGTGAGACGAAAGGAAATCCGTCCGGAATGCCCCGGGGGCAACCGCCGTTACTTTGATTCCAAGTGGTGCAACTTCCAGAGCCAGTCCTGATGAAAGCCCTTCAAGCGCGTATTTGGCGGCAGCATAGACTGCCGATCCGGTGGTTGGCGCACGCCCGGCGATCGACGTGATGTTGATGATGTGCCCGTGGCCCTGTGTACGAAGGTAAGGCAATGCCGCCCGAATGATCTGGAATGGCGCAAAGACATCGACAGCAAACAGCCGCTCGACATCTGCGTCTGATGCCTTCTCCAAAGCACCAAGCAACCCGTATCCGGCATTGTTTACGATGACGTCGATCTGGCCCGCTATCTCGAACGCCTTCGTCACGCTGGCAGCCGCTGCGCTGCCATCGACCAGATCAACATTCAAGATGTGCAAGGTACCGCGATTATGATCAAGTTCGAATTGCCCGGCTCGAACCGTCCCAATCACAGTATCCCCTTCTGCCAATGCTGCCTTGGCAAGTGCCTTGCCAAGGCCACGCGAAATCCCAGTGATAAACCAAGTTGTCATTTTCTATCCTCTTCAATGAACCCAAGAGAAAATGACAGAATGGCATCGCCTTTATAATACATTCAAAAATTATAGAACTTGTTAGTTTGCCTAAGCAATGTAAGGTGTCAAGAATGGATAGCCTACTCGCCGCTCATGACTACAACCAGCTTCGCGCTTTTATTGCCGTTGCTGAATTTCTGAGTTTTACCCGAGCTGCCGATAGCCTCGGCGTTTCCCCTTCAGCTTTAAGCCAGATGGTACGAAGTTTAGAGGAACGACTGGAGATGCGCCTTCTCCACCGGACGACACGAAATGTGTCACTGACAGAGGCCGGTGAAAATTTGCTTCAGCGGGTGAAGCCTGCGGCATTCGAACTCGGAAGTGCTGTCGCACAGGCCCGCCGCTCAGGAGAAAATCCTGCTGGAACAGTAAAGGTACATTCGTTTCGATCTGCAGCCCGAAAGCATATCGAACCCATTCTTGCCAGCTTCACCGAACGCTATCCCGAGGTGCTACTCGATATCACGCTTGATGACGAAGTTATTGATATCGTTGCAGGAGGCTTCGATGTCGGCCTGCGCATAGGGGAAGTGATCGAGCGCGACATGATTGCCGTTCGTCTGGGATCAGAACTCCGGCAGGTTGTTGTGGCGACACCTGATTACCTCGCCCGTCATGGATATCCGGAGCACCCACGAGACCTCGTTCGTCATCGTTGCATACGCTGGCGCTGGCCGGGCCGGGCGACGCCCTACGCTTGGGAATTCTTCGAGAATGAAACCTGGTTCAGTGTCTCTGTCGAAGGTCCGTTGATTTTCAGTGACAAGGAAATGGCACTGACAGCAACGCTCAAAGGCATCGGGATCGGATTTCCAATCGAAGACACGGTTGAAGACCATATCGCCGAAGGAAGGCTCATCAGCCTTCTCGATCCGTGGTGCGCTCTGTTTCCAGGACTGTTTTTATGCTATCCCAAGCAGCGCCATATGGCACCAGCCCTGCGGGCTTTCATCGATGCCCTGCGAGCCGGGCAGCAGAAAACAGGCGACATGCATGCCTATCAAATTTGAAGCCTATGGCTGTCGACCGACCGGTTTACTCCAGGCTAAGATTTCTTTGGGCACACGTTTAATTCAATCGCGCACAAGACATGCCATAGGATCGAGGCTCGAAGCTTTGCGTGCCGGAACAACGCCAAAGAAAATACCGATGACCCTGGATCAGACAAGAGCCGCGATGATTGAAGCCGGGGAATAGATCAACTCAAATGGTGTGCTGAACTGACAGAACAGCCAGCCAAACCCCAATGCGACAGCAATTCCACCGCACCAACTGCTGCAGGCTGCCCATGGCATGACCAGCAATCAATGTCGAAGAGTCCATGCTCGTGCGCCATTAGCCACGCCACCCAATCTCACGCGCAACCGCAGTTAACAGCCGATCACTTATTTTCTTGACAGTTGTCAAAATTAATTAAATCATTTGTCATAGAATTTCAAAGATTATGTGTTTCGACGCACACTTCGAAGATGGAGGCGGGTGAGATGTCACGGCAGGTTGTCGTTGCCGGAGTCGGCACAGTTCCCTTTTCAAAGCCAACAGCCGGACGGACCTATGTCCAGATGGGAACAGAAGCGATCCGCTTGAGCCTTGCCGACGCTGGCCTTGAATACAGGCACATCCGGCAAGTATACGCCGGGTATGTTTATGGAGATAGTTGTAGCGGGCAACGCGTAGCCTATGAAAGCGGAATGACCGGTATTCCGGTGATCAATGTGAACAACAATTGCGCAACCGGGTCCACTGCGCTTTTTCTGGCGCGGCAAGCCGTCGCGAGTGGCGCCGTTAACTGCGCTCTTGCGGTCGGATTCGAACAGATGACGGCCGGCGCACTTCACAATGTCTTCGATGATCGCCCCGGCCCGCTCGACAGGTTTGAACAGGAAACCAATGCGTTGATTGGTGATATTGGTTTGCCCCCTGCTCTGCGCTATTTCGGCGGTGCCGGTCTTGCTCACATGCAGCAATACGGCACGAAACTCTCCACCTTTGCCAAGATCCGTGCGAAGGCGAGCCGTCACGCGGTAAACAACCCGCATGCCCTGTTTCGCACCGAATTATCCGAGGATGAAGTCCTGGCATCACCGGTGTTGTGGGAAGGTGTCATGACACGTCTGATGGCATGCCCGCCTACCTGCGGAGCAGCTGCCGCCATCATTTGCTCGCGCGATTTTGCAAACCGTCATGGTTTGAGCAAACCCGTGCGTATCAGAGCGCAATCGATGATGACCGATACTCCATCCAGCTTACACGCCCATGATATGCGTAAGGTCGTTGGCTTCAACCTCACATCAAATGCTTCGGAAGCTGCGTACGACGAAGCCGGTATTGGCCCGGAAGATATGAATGTGGTCGAACTCCACGATTGTTTCGCTCACAATGAACTGATCAGCTATGAGGCCCTTGGGCTTTGTGCGGAGGGTGCATCAGAAGCATTCGTGGTGGATGGTCGCAATACCTATGGCGGCGATATCGTCACCAACCCTTCCGGTGGACTTTTGTCAAAGGGACATCCACTCGGGGCAACAGGCATCGCCCAATGTGCAGAACTTGTGCAGCAGTTGCGTGGTCAATCCGGGCATGGGCAGGTGGATGGAGCACGACTGGCCTTGCAGCATAATCTTGGTCTTGGAGGAGCCTGTGTTGTCACGATCTACGGCGACTGAGGCAACGACCGCTGCGTTTGAAAGCGCCTGAAAATGTGTGGAGACCAAAGAGTACATTCGAACTAAGCATATGATTTTACAAGATATAAATTGCGAACGCTTCGATGCGTATGCGTCGGATTTTTAAGTCCAATTGCCTAGCAGTACAATCGACAAATAAAATCTTGACATTTGTCATAAAATAAACGGAACTAAGTTATCCCCGCCACAAGGGGCAAGAGCCGGGCACGAGGAATGCACCAGCTCACAAATCAGGAGGAGACGTGCATGGTTGACAAATTGAATTTGGCTGGCCGCAAGGCGCTCGTAACTGGTGGTGCCCGTTCTATCGGCGCCAATATCGCAGCCGCGCTTACCGCCGCCGGTGCATCTGTCGTCATTGGCGACATTCTCGATGATCTCGGACGCGAAACCGCTGCCAATCTGGCAGCGCCCGGCATAAAGACCGGCTTTGTACATCTTGACGTAGCCGACGACGCACAATGGGCTAATGCGATACCGAGCGTCATCCAGCAGATCGGCGGCTTTGATATTCTTATCAATAACGCCGGTATAGAAGTGACCGCATTGGTTGCTGATATCGACGCTGCCAGTTTGCGCCGCATGCTCGATGTGAATGTCCTCGGTACAGCATTGGGCATGAAGCACGCGTTCCTTGCAATGCGGCCCGGCGGCCCGGCTGGTGCCGGGGGTGCTGTGGTCAATATTTCCTCAGTGGCTGCCACCATCGCTTTTCCGGCGATTGCCGGATACTCCGCCAGTAAATCCGCCGTAGATCGCATGACGCGTGTTGCCGCCGTTGAGGCCGGAAAGCTTGGTTACGGCATTCGCGTTAATTGTATTTTCCCAGGTCTGATTGCCAATGAAATGGGCATAAAGCTTGCCGAAGATATTGTTGCCTTTGGTTTGGCCCCCGATGTGGCAACCGCTGTTGCCGGTGTTATCGGGCAAACGCCAATGGGCCGCCTTGCAGAGATGCCTGAGGTCGCAGATGCGGCTGTGTTTCTCTGCTCTGACGCCGCCAAATTTGTCACTGGTATTGGCCTGCCAGTAGATGGCGGCATGGGAACTTAAACAGCCAAACGGATGATCTGCTTGATGGCAACGATGCCCGATGCTGACCACCCAAATCACAGCAATTGATTTCATCAACCGCATACCCAAAACAGGGGAGGATTATTGAAGTGTCCGACAAGAGACCCGTTATTGTCTATGGCGTATCCGGCTACACCGGTCGTCTGGTTTGCGAATATCTGCGCGAATACAATATCCCTTTTATTGCCGCAGGCCGCGATAAGAAAAAGGTGCAGGATGTCGTGGATAAGATTCCAGGCATTGAAACTGCCGACTACGAAGTCGTCGCTGTAGAACACAATGTTGAGGCGCTCACCAAGCTGTTCAGGGGCGCAAAAGTCGTCTCCAACATGGTCGGCCCCTTCATCAAATTTGGCCCTGAAGTCGTCGAAGCCTGCCTGGCGGCAGGTTGTCACTACACCGACACAACCGGCGAACAGGACTGGGTTTTGATGGCGCAGGACCGCTGGGGCGATGCCTTTGCGAAAAAGGGCCTGCTTCTGTCGCCCAACCTTGCGCAAATGTACACAACAGGCGAAATCGCCGCCAATATTTGTCTCGAAACGCCTGGACTGGACACCTTGGATATCCAGGTATTCTGGAAAGGTTTTCCGACCTATGCCTCGACACAGACAATTTTTACGATCCTCAAAGCGAGCTGGTATTATCTGGAACAGAACAAATATGTCGAATGGGACGTTACGGCCCGAGCCGACGTCGCCGTCCCCGGACAGCACGAAACTGCTATCGCCGTTCCCTGGGGTGGAACTGCCCATCCAGTCTGGTTCAAGAATGACCCACGTGTTGCCAATGTCCGCGTTCTTGGAGGCGTTCTTGCAAGACCTGTTATGGAGGGAGTGGTCGCCACCACGCAAATGGTCAAAGAGAAAATCAAACCACTCCCTCCAGAAGAGCAGGAGAAGGCTCTTGGCGAAATTGCTGCGTCATTGCAGGCGGCAATGCCACCACGAGAAAACCCTCGCATCAACACAACTGTAGACTCGGTTCATGCATCAGGCCCGTTGAGCCGTGCCCACTGCGTGATCCATGGCAATTGCAACTATAAACAGACGGGAGTGCTGCAGGCATATGCTGCTTATTCCCTGTTGCAGACAGCACCGAGAAAGGTTGGCTTCGCTTCGGGCTGTCAGGCTTTCGGTTATCGGGAGCTTCTAGGTCAGCTCCGCAGTTTCGGCCTTGTCGCGAAACCAATTGTAACTGTCCACGACTGACGCCCGATCAAGTCAGAGATCAAGGCAAGTCGCAAAACCACCTTCAGCGGGGCGCACCCCCGCTGGAAACGAAGAGCTGTATCCATACCCTGAAAACCACCACGTCGGAAACGTCGCCAAGCGACTTGAGGAAATCCATCATGGTTAGCGAAGGACAATTACTATGGGAGCCGCGCGCAGAATTCGCTGCTGATGCCAATATTACGCATTTCATGAAATGGCTGGCAGAGACACGCGGCGTCAATGTCGATGATTATGAGGCCTTGCGCCAATGGTCCGTCACTGACATTGAGGCATTCTGGGCCTCCATATGGGACTACTTCGCGGTGGAGTCCTCGGCACCGTACAAGCAGGTTCTCGATCACAGGGCAATGCCCGGCGCCAAATGGTTTGAAGGCTCACGCGTAAACTATGCGGAACACCTGCTGCGGTATGAACGGCGCGCCAAGCCATCGGACGTTGCTTTCCATCATTTGACTGAAACGCGCCCCCTTCAGACGCTGGGTTGGCATGAACTTGCAGGGAAAGTGCGCATCCTCGCAACGCAATTGCGGGCTTTCGGCATCAAACCCGGCGATCGTGTCGTCTCGTACATGCCCAATGTTCCAGAGACCGCAATTGCAATGATTGCAACGATTGCCATTGGCGCCGTCTGGTCATCCGCAGCACCCGAATTCGGTGTGAAAACCGTGATAGAGCGTTTCGCTCAAATCGAGCCCAAACTGTTATTTGCGGCTGACGGCTACCGCTTCGCTGGCAAGGATTTTTCCCGAGAAAATGAAGTCGGCGCCATATGTGAGGCTCTACCAACCCTCGATCACGTCGTCTGGCTTCCTTATCTTCATGAAGAAGCCGCCACGCCGGACATGAACAAGCTTGTCACATGGCCCGCCTTGATGACCCATCCCGTTGTGACACAGGAGCAGTTCAAGTTTGAACGTGTCGAACATGATCATCCGATATGGATACTGTTTTCCTCCGGCACAACAGGTCTGCCCAAGGCAATTGTTCATAGCCACGTCGGTGTCTTGCTTGAACATCTGAAGCTGATGCATTTCCACCTTGGCCTGCGCCCGGGTTCCAACATGTTCTTCTACAGTACGACCGGTTGGATGATGTTCAATCTTCTGGTGGCGGCACTGCTGACTGGCTCATCCGCTGTTCTTTATGACGGGAACCCCGCCTACCCCACACAGGATCTCCTTTGGAAACTTGCTGCCGATACCGGCGCCACGATGTTCGGTGCCAGCCCGACATTTGTTCAGATGATGGAAAAAGCCGGATTGAAGCCCGGACAACAGTTCGACTTGTCCCGTCTCGAATGCGTGATGGCAGCGGGCGCGCCTTCAACACCCGAAACTTTCGATTGGTTCTATCACAGCGTGAAAACAGACCTGTGGGTTACTTCACAATCGGGCGGAACTGAAATTTGCAGTGGTTTTGTTGGAGCAGTACCCGTGCTGCCTGTGTATGCGGGGGAAATCCAGACCCGCATGCTTGGCATGGACGTGCATTCCTGGAGCGATGGCGGCGAAGAACTGGTTGACGAAGTTGGAGAACTTGTCGTCACCAATCCGTTCCCCTCGATGCCAATCAAATTCTGGAATGATACTGATGGAAAGCGCTACCATGAGTCATATTTTGACACCTTCCCCGGTGTGTGGCGGCATGGCGATTTCATCAAGATCAACAAGCGCGGCGGCTGCTATATCTACGGACGTTCGGACTCCACCCTGAACCGCTTTGGCGTGCGGATCGGTACCGCAGAAATCTATCGGGCGGTAGAACAGGAACCGGAGATTGCCGACAGCCTTATCGTCTGCTGCGAACTGCCGGGCGGTGCATTCTTCATGCCACTGTTCCTGCACCTGAAAGCCGGATTCGCACTCACGGATGAGGTTATAGGCCGCATCAACAGAAGGTTGCGGCAGGATTGTAGCCCACGTCACGTACCAGACCGCATCTACGCGGTTGAAGCCATTCCCTACACGCTGACGGGCAAGAAGATGGAAGTACCGGTTCGCAAGATTCTGATGGGGTGGCCGATGGAAAAAGCTGCCAGCCGCGATGCTATGTCGAACCCCGAAGCGATCGACTACTTCGTCAAGTTCGCCGCCGACTCCACTGACTACCAATGGCGCACTGCCGAACAGCTGCTGAAGGGGGCCAGCATATGACAACCGGGGCTAGAACCACAGCAAATCGTCTCAACCGCAAGGCAGGAAAATCAGACCGGGCACCCCAAGGTGGTGCGGAGACAACAGCACATACCAAAAGCAGTGACGACCGTTCTGCCGAAAATGTGCAGGGTCAGAACAGCATGGGGGATTTTCGCCCATCTGATCTTCTCGCCACGGCGGGCGTTCTGGCGAAACAGGCAATGAAACGGCCTTTTGCCCTTGCCAAAGCAGGGCTGGGCTTTTGGGGTGACATTGCGAAAATGGTGGCAGGTCAATCGCGGTTGACACCGGAAGCCGGAGACAGACGCTTCAACGATCCCGCATGGGAAGCCAATCCACTTTATTCAAGCATGCTTCAGGGCTATCTCGCCCTGCGCAAATCGATGATGCACTACGCCAAAACATCGGGACTGAATGCGCGTGAAGTTGAACGCGCGCAATTTCTGCTCTCTCAAGTTGGTGATGCCATTGCCCCCAGCAATTTTCTCCTCGGCAACCCGGCTGCCCTTCGCAAAGCCAAGGAAACCAAGGGACTGAGCCTGCTGCATGGTGCGCGCAATCTCGTCGACGACGTTTTAAGTCAGCGCCCGATACCGTCCCAGGTTGATGAAAAGGCCTTTACTGTCGGCAAGAATCTGGCTGTCACCCCCGGTGCGGTTGTCTTGCGTACTGAAATGTTTGAGCTGATCCAATACGCGCCGCAAACCGCAAATGTGCGTGAGCGTCCAATGCTTGTGGTGCCGTCAATCGTCAACAAGTTCTATGTGTTTGATCTCGCTCCTGATCGCAGCGTGCTGGAATATTTCATCCAGCGGGAAATCCCGGTCTTCGTCATGGTGTGGCGTAATCCACAACCCCGGCACGACAGGTGGGGTATGGCGGATTATCAGGACGCCATCGATGCTGCCATTGATGCAACATGCTCCATCGCGAAGTCACCTGATGTCAATCTTTGGGCAGTGTGCGGTGCGGGACCGGCGGCCGTGTCCTTGGCGGGATATTATGCTGCCGTTAAAACACGCAAGATCAACAGCCTGCTTCTCGTGGTGTCACCTCTCGATACCAAAGCAATGTCCGACGCACCGGGTGTCGGCGCCTTTGCCGACGCAGGAGACAACAATCTGGCGGTCGCCAAGAAAAGCACCCGCAACAGGCGAATAAGCGCAAGGGAATTTACCCTGCTCTTTGCCATGCTTCGTTCGAATGAGATGATCTGGAACTACTGGGTAAACAACTATCTTTTGGGCAACAAGCCGTCTGCTTTCGATGTTCTCTATTGGAACGGTGACGGCACCGGAATGACAGCGCAGTTCAATCAGGATTTCAGTGCTTTCATTGAAGCAAATCCGTTTGTAACGCCGGGCAAGATGAAGGTGCGCGGCAAGCCAATTGCCGATCTATCCGAACTTGATATCGACAGCTATGTGCTTGGGGCTGCCAACGATCATCTTTGCCTCTGGCAAGGGGTCTATCGCAGCGCCCAGCTTTTCGGTAATCGCAGTCAGTTTGTACTTGGAAACAGCGGCCACATCCAGACGATCGTGTGCCCACCCGGCAATCCGAAGTCGAGCTTTTCAACCAACGACGAACTGCCAGCCACCGCTGAAGAGTGGCTGAAGACCTCAACACGCCATGAGGGCAGTTGGTGGGATCATGGCGTGGCGTGGACCACCCAACGTTCGGGAGAGTTAGTCGTGGCTCCCGAGACACTCGGCAATGAAGATCATCCTGTCCTTTGCGCTGCGCCGGGGACCTATGTTCATGAGCGCGTATAGGGAAATCAGATGAAGCAGGCAACCGCGACACTGGTTCGAAATCTCTCCAGCCGCAAAATGGAAATCAGCCAGATTGTTCTTTATGGCATGACGTTGCGCGTGGCTGTCTGGCCCGGAACAGATAAAAAAACACCGCTACTGATGTTCAATGGCATCGGTGCGAGCCTTGAGCTTCTGGCGCCATTCGCCGATGCGATGGGCGACGTCGAAATGATTGCATTCGACGTGCCGGGCACGGGCGAATCCTCCACATCACGTATCCCCTACCGTCTCTGGATGTTGTCGATGCTGGCATCCAGGCTTTTGGACAAACTCGGTTACGGCGATGTCAACGTACTTGGTGTCTCATGGGGCGGAGCAGTGGCACAACAATTTGCTCTTCAGAACCCCAAACGGTGCCGTCGCCTTGTGCTGGCTGCAACGTCACACGGACTACTGATGATCCCGGGAAAGTTGTCCGTTCTGGCAAAATTCCTGACACCTCGCCGTTTCAACGATGCCGGTTATCGCAATGATATTGCCGGTGACATTTACGGCGGAAAGGCGCGGCTGCACCCTGGATTGATCAACGAATTTCGCAAGACGAGCAAACTTGGTTACCTGATGCAGCAGTTTGCACTTCTCGGCTGGACCAGCCTGCCTTGGTTACCACTTCTGCGGCAGCCAACCTTGATCCTTGCGGGTGATGACGACCCCGTCATCCCTCTCGTTAATGCCCGAGTGATGACGCAATTGATACCGGACAGCCGGCTCCACGTATTCAACGACGGCCATCTGTTTCTGGTGTCTGCGGCCGAAGAAGCCGGCCGTATCGTTCGTGATTTCCTTAACCCTGCGGATGGAACCCAAGATGAAGAAACTGGACGGTAAGGTTGCATTGATTTCCGGCTCCGGCCGCGGGATTGGTCGTGAGATTGCGGTTAAGCTGGCAAGGGATGGCGCACTGATCGTTGTCAATGATCTCGATGCGGCACTTGCCGACGAAACAATTGCCGCAGTTCGCAATGCGGGTTCAGATGCCACCGCCTGCGTTGGCAGTGTTACCGATCCTGATTTTGCCGGGCGCTTTGTGAACACCGGGATAGAGGCGTTTGGCGGTATCGACATCATCATCAACAACGCCGGATATACGTGGGACAATGTCATTCAGAACATGACTGACGAACAGTGGTACGCAATGATCGACGTGCATATGACTGCACCATTTCGAATACTGCGTGCGGCCGCGGATTTCATCAGAAAGGCCGCCAGACAGGAAGCGGATGAAGGTCGCGAGGTCTTTCGCAAGGTCGTCAATATTTCATCGCTTGCAGGCGTTGGCGGCAACGCCGGACAGCTCGGATATGGCGCTGCCAAATCCGGTGTGAATGGTATGACGCGGGTTATGGCCAAGGAATGGGGACGCTTCAAGGTCAATGTAAACAGCGTGGCATTCGGCTTGATCCGCACACGTCTTACCGAGGCCGCAGCTGGAACAGGTGCCATTCAAGTCGAGGGCCGGGAAATCAAGGTGGGCGTCAATCCGGATGTGATGAAAACAATGGAGAGTGGAATTCCGCTTGGACGCGGCGGTACTCCCGAAGAAGCTGCAGGTGCAATCTATCTCTTGTGCATCCCGGAATCGAACTACATCAGCGGCCAGGTACTTGTGTGCAGTGGCGGCTTTATGTTCTAGGTTGCATTTTATGACAATAGTATAATAATTTCTTGACAGTTGTTAAGTTTTCTCTACAGTTATTTCAGGTTGATGGATTGGGTGGGTCCGTCGTAGTTTACGATCTTTCTCACTCCCCTTTAACCTGAGATGCACTGAGAGGACGAAATGAAGGAGCAAACAGCTGGTACGATGGAACCGGCAAGCAAGGTGATGGTTCGCAGGCGGAGGTCTGAAGTGGACAAGTTCGAAGTCCGCCGTTCTGAACTGGCGGAAGCTGCATTGGAAACGCTTGCCGAGCTTGGTTATGCGCGAACCAGTCTGCGGGAAATTGCGCAGAACTCTGATTTTACCCATGGGGTGATGCACTATTACTTCACGGATAAATTCGATCTGATTTGCTGCAGTGTTCAGCATTACAAATCGAAATGCATCACACGCTATGATCAGGTTACGGATACGGCAACTACCCGTGAGGAGCTATTGAAAGGTTTCCTGGATAAACTCGGTGAAACGCTGGAAATAGAGCCACATCTGCATCGCCTCTGGTACGATTTGCGTGCTCAGGCACTTTTCGAGACGGCCTTCCGTGATGATGTCATCGCAATTGACCAAAGTCTTGAAGATATGATGTGGCGTATCGTTTCCAGATATGCCGAGCTTGGCGGCACGCAGCCGACTGTTTCGTCAAGCGCTGTCTATGCATTGGTTGATGGGTTGTTTCAAAAGTACCTGCTGAAACATCTATCGGGAGACAAGAATGCCATTCGCGATTTGCAGGAGAACGCGAGACAACTCCTGCCGGCAATCGTTTGAGAGTTTGAGATACATCTCGCAAGATTCGTGACAACCGCTGACGTTTGCGGTGAGGCTTGAAGCCTGGGAGGGCTTTTCCAAGCAAGCATAGACTTACGGTTTTTTCAGCGTGGCTTCGGCTGCGAACGGGAGAGCTTTGCCTAAATGCATCTGATCTTATCAAAGGGGAGATTGATATGGTGAATATCAGGGGACTGGGCCTTGTGCTCGCAATGGCAGCTAGTTTTGCGGCGCCGAGTGCGTCCTATGCCATTGACATTATGCCGGGTGACTACGTCCCGTTGCCCAAAGGAACCAATCTTGGGTTGCTTTATCTACAGTATCAAACGAATAAAAACCTGAATATCGATCTTAACGGTGTCGGCGATGTACCGAAGTCCTCATATGATCTTCCGCTGTCACTCTTACGCTACTTGCACTACAGCGAAATCGGCGGCGTCCCCGTGGCATTTCAAGGTTATTTGCCCATTGGCAGCTTCACGGAAAACCGCATTGGTGGCGTTGACCAACGGACAAAAGATGGCATTGGCGATCTGACGCTTGGGGCCACCGTTTTTCCACTCACAGGTGCCGATAAGCCGGGTGGAACAACAGTTGGCATCACCGCATATGTGACATTGCCAACGGGAAGTTACGATTCAAAGGTGCCGTTCAATATTGGCAACGGCACGACGACCTTCACACCCCAGCTTGGCATCATTCAGAATCTCGGGCACGGATTTTCCATTGATGCTGCCGCGGATGTGGCTATTTATCTCAACCACGACGAGGACGGAGCAAAATTCTCGCAAGATCCGTCCGTGCAGTTGCAGGCCTATTTGAGATATAATTTTTCCGCTGCAACGGCGGTATCATTTGGCTATTCCGGCAAATTTGGCGGGAAGCAGTATGTCGAAGACATCTATAATGGCCAAAAAACGGATTCTCACGGCCTTCGCGCGTTTGCCAGCACTTTCATCACACCAACTGTACAAGTTCAAGCGATGGTTGGAACGGACCTGTCCTCCGCAGACGGTGGGTTCAAACAAGATTTCATCGGCACGCTTCGGCTGCTAAAAGTCTTCTAGACCAACGCTTTAAACAGGAGGCTATATTGTCATGAACGACAATATAGCCTCGAGATGCTTCATATCCGCCCTGCTCGATGGAACAGGGCGGAAAAACTTTAGAACTTCACCGTTAGATCTGCTTTGACGGCGTTGTCATTTGCCTGACTTGAGAACTGACCATTGTAGCTGATACCAATACTCGTAGCCTTGCCGATGGCAACGTCAAAGCCTGCTTCAACCAGCGCCGTATCTTCGGCAATCGGCAATCCGTCGATGGAGAAGCTAGAACCGCCGGCAAAGGCGAAAGTTGCCGTTGGTGTTGTATCGCCAAAATTATGCCGCCAACCCGCCATGCCATGGGCAGTGAGTATGGTGGCGTCGCTCAAGCTAAAGTCGCGTGAGACCCTCACACCCAGTGTCGTTGTCGTCAGATCCGTCGTATCGGCCCTGGCCGATAGTGCTGTAATACCGCCTGTCTCGGTAAAACCGTCCGTCTTCAAACGCACATAGGCTGCTCCGGCAAAAGGTTCGAAGGCGGCATAGGGCGTGTCGATACGATAACTCGCTTCACCGAACACCTGAACGGATTTGGCACTATAAGATGCATTGTCATCTTCATTGATGGCTGCAAGATGAGCTTTGCGATCCGTGTCGATCTCATGATGGGCAAGGCTCGCACCAAGACTTAAGGTCAACGCATCAATCCGCGTGCCACCATAGACGCCAACCTGATAGCTATCGGCAGAAGCATGACCTCGATTCGTGTTAAGGGTTGTGCTGCCATAACCAGCCAGAAGGCCAACCCGCCAGCTATCGGCAATTATCCCGTCAAGGCCGGTAACAAAGCCGCCAATGTTGCGCGACAGGCCTGCAGCATTGCCGTCACTGTCGCGTTGGCTCCAAGAACCATAGCCTTGTGCCCAGATCGCGGTGGTGCGAGCATCGGCATTGGTGAGCGCTGCATCACTTGCGCCATCCGTACCATAGGCTAGTACCGGCAAAGTGTTACCGTTTACCTTGTCGCCAAATGCTGTTCTGATCCGGTTGGTTGCCGCATCACGGACAAACCTGCTGTCATCGGCCAAAACACCCTTCATCGATGCGTGAACCTCACCGGAGAGCGAGTCAAAATCGGCAGCGAGATTGGTAGCAAAGGTTGCCGTTGCGACCGTATCATAGAGCAAATTGCCCTGCCCAAGCTTCTGGATGGCGGAAGCAACGGACCTCTGATTTTTTGTCCAGACCACACTACTGAAGGAACGCCCATTGCTTGATAATGACAGCGTGACGTTGTTGGCATCATAAGCCAGCGCACCGCCGATGAAGTAATAATTGGGAATGACAGCGTCGAAAGCACCACTCAATCCGCCCGCGGCGCTGAGGATCGTATACTTCTTGCCAAGCAACCCCAGCGTTTCAGTTGCCGTGCCATTCTCCGTCCCCACCATGACAATACCGCCCAAGAGACTTGTTGCGCCGTTCACTGCCAGTTTGTCGCCGCGCCCGTCAGGTGCTACCTGGATCGACAGACCACTGCCCTTGTCGAAAGTGGCATTGCCATTGACAGTCAACAACCCGATGGAGTTACCAGGTGCAACGACGCCACCTGCATGTGCGATTAACCCGCCAGCGAACCCATTGCCGCCGAGTGTGCCGCCATCATTGACAATCACCGTTGATGTCAATGAACCGTTCACCGCCAGAAGCCCGCCATTAATCAGCGTATCACCCGTGTAGGTGTTCTGACCGGTCAGTTCGAGCCTGCCCGCGCCAAGTTTGGTCAGACCGCCCTGATAGAGACGGGAGAGGTAGGCATTGTCGCGGTCTTTGCCGATATCAAAAGCAACCTTGTCTTCCGGGCTGGCGTTGGCGGGAAGGCCATTTTGCCAACCTTTGGCTGTCTTGGTCTGCTCCCACGCGTCATGCTCGGCATTGTCCTCGACCTGTCGTGCCCGGATCGCGACATCCGAAATGTCGTTGCTCCAGACATCGCTTACGCCGGTGCCCAGATTTGCCTCAAATCGGCCCAGGAACTGTCCCGGGCCATTCATGGCTTTCTTGAGATCCAGCTGCCCCCAGCCAAAAACCGCGTCTGGCACGCCCGCTGCGCTCGTGCCTATGTGTTGGGCGGTTGTCAGCAGAACATCCCGCACCTGCGCGTTGGTCAGATAGGGATAGCGCTCCATCAACACAGCCAAGGACCCGGTGACCATTGGTGCGGCCATGGACGTTCCGCTTAACCGTGCATAACCCGGCGAATCTCCATCTCCGTCTTGTTCATAGACAGTGCTATAGATCGATGTCCCGGGAGCTGAAATGCAATAGTATTTTGCCATTCCGCAAACACTCGAACTGGCGGAAAGCTTGGGTGTTGGACTGAAAGCCGACATATTGGCGACTGAAACCCAATAATTTTCAATATCGGGATGAAAATAGGGCAAGGCACCAAGGGAATCCGGCTCTGAACCATACTTGTTACCAGCTGATTTCACGAATAATATTCCGGAACGCGCCACACTTGCCGCTGCGTTCATCGTACCGTCATTGGGTGCAGAACTGAACTGCGCTATTACATCTGCCTTTGTGGCCTTTGGGCCTCTTGAACTTCCCATCGTACCGAGAAAGCCAATTCCCCAACTGTTGTTGATGACACGAACACCACTTCCGATCAGCGCATTGAAACCGGCTGTATAGGCATTGGCATCATTGCCCGCGATGACACCATCTTCAGGACCGGGATCACTGGTAATGGCGGCGATCAACTTCGCATCGAATGCAACACCTTGCATGCCCGTCCCATTGCGATTTGCCGCAACAATACCTCCAACATGCGTTCCATGCGTATCAGGGCTCTTTAACCCGATACCGTTCAGCGGATCATTGCCGTTGAAGGAAAAGGGATCGCCCGCCTTATAGTAGTTTTGATAGGTATAGGCATAGGTGCCTTCAGTGTGTAATCCGGTGAGTTTGCCGTCTCCAGCAAATTCCGGATGCTTTCCATAAACGCCGGTATCAAAAATTCCGACATTCACGTTTTTGCCGGTAAAGCCCATGGCATAGGCATACTCCGCCTTGACGTTACCCAGTCCCGCATTGGCCTTGAATTCGGTATCATTGCGCCAACTCGTGGCGGCAGTTTCCAGATCTGTTGTCTTGCTTCCATCAGCCTTGAAATATTGTGCCTGTTGCGCGAATGCTGATGCTGAAAACATAACTGCAGAGAACACAACACATCGGTAGAGGCTGTTTTTTAGGTCCAAATTGCGCGTGATACGGGCAGGCTTTGCCTGCGCGGTGGAGGTTGGATACATGGATAGTCCCCTCTTTGACATAAAATGATCAGTTCAACTCCCCCGAGTTCAACTAAAATTTCCCACCACCGTTATGTTATAAAGTGTTTTAGGCTAAAGTAGTAGATCAGGGACCTCAAGCTTTGGGTAGCAATTCAAACTTTCATCCCCAGTTCTTTGCCCATGGCCCGAACTCCATTCGAGAGGCAGAACAGGAGCTATTCCCTCATTAAAAGTAGCCACAAACGATACAGGCCGCCGAGATCAGTTGTCCGGCGTCTCCAGATACCCATTGGCCCGTTATTCTTTTCAGACCAGATATCCCAAGCTAAATGCCTCCGTTTCGTCGCAACCGATAGCCCATCTTTTTGCATAGAAATTCCGGCAAACATGGGAGTTCCTATGTTCAACGTCGCCATTTCGACCAGACTACTCAATGCCAATTGCACAAAGCCAGTATTGATCGATATCGTAGCGATAGTGCAAAGCTGAAGATGCTCAGTTTTCCTGCCGCCGCGTAAAAAGGAAACCACGAAGATGTATAACGGGTCGCGCGGTACAGCGAGGATCATTTTGAGTTTACTTCTCGGCCTGGCGACTCATTCTGCCATGGCTCAAGAAGTTGTCACCATTCCTGCCTATACGCCGACTATTGGTGCCATCAGCACATTCCGAACAGAAAAGAGCATTGAAACGGATATGTCTATCTGGCTGGAAAAGCCAAGCATCACCATGCGTGGTGACTTTCTCCAGCAAATGATGGTTGTATCCAAGGATGAGCAAGCGATACGCGTGCGTTGGTCATTGAGTTCCGATGTCCCTGCAAAGGCAGCGGGAAATTACGATCTCAATTCACAATATAAGACCACGCTGGACCTTTACGGTGTTAGGCAACTGGAATTTGAGACAGATTTAAATGGCTTCCCGTTTTCGTTGATCGGGTTCGATTCGATTCGGCAGAATATGCAGGACAAAATCGCAAGTTTTTTTGGCAATGGGCCAGTGCCTAAAGGGTCCGCACTATCAAGTCTTATGAAAAAACTGGATAATAATCCCTCGCTTCTGACTGATATTCTTGTGCCAGAGGCTAGGCTTTTGGCACGTGGCCAGTGGTACAAGCGCGCGTCGCTCAAGGTGGGGGATCAGTGGCAGGCATCGCGCGACGACGACATCAATGGAACCGCCGTCAATATTGTCACAACGTCGTTGCTAGAAAGTGTCGATCACTCAACCCAGACGGCTGTTATCACGTGGGATGAAATATCCGATAAGGAAGCACTGACAAAGGCATCTCAGCCGGGAATTGATGCAATGATTGCGGCATCAAAAGAGCGTGCAGCAAAACTGACCACTGATCAACTAGCCACCATCAAAAGCGCCAGCAGTCGGCGCCTTGGTCGTTCCGTGGTTTCGTTGGTTGATGGTTCCACAACAGAGGTGACTGAAACGCTGACTACTCAGCTCGGTGGTCTCAAAACCACCACTGTAACGCATGTCAAACGTGAAGATGGCATATCCTCAGACTTGGCTGCCGAAAGCCGTAATCCGGTATCTGGTGCGATGCAGCCGGTACCACCAAATTGGCAAAACCCTTCCAATCTTGAACAAATGCTCAATGAGCCGAAGAGCAATGATAAAGACACTCAAGGAAAGCAGGCGGGTGTTGAACAACTGCTCGGTAGCGCAACCGCGCCCGCAAAACCCAATAAAACACTGCCGACAACTCTTCCAGAGAAAGTAAAGTATTCCGAGCCGGTGGTACTCAAAATATCGAGCGCGACGGTAATGAAATCACCAATCTCTTATGGATATGAGCTGAAAATCATCCTTCAACCGGAGAGTAGCGCTTTGTTTGGCGCTTTCACAAAAGCTGCAATTGGACAGAAAACGCAATTGCGGGTTGAAGGCGAGACAATTTCGGAGCCGGTGGTGATGTCACCTATCGTGGACGGGAGAGTACAGATTTCGGGTGATGATAAAGACAAGCTGGATGCCATGGCGCGTCACTTATTATCGCCTGACGCTCATGTTGAGGTGCAAGCGATACCAGAGGCGCTTCCACTTCAGGTGGAAAATGCAACAGCCTCAAAACTCGGTTCCGGTGGCGTGGCGGTGGATATCGTCCTCAGTCCACAAAGTGCGGCGCTTTACAGGGATTTTACCAGGCAAGCAGTCGGTCGGGCTATCGAACTGCGTGTTAATTCTCAGGTGATGGGTTCAATGGTGCTGAAAGACGAAAACGCCACCGGAAAAATCCAATTGACGGATGGCTCCAGCACACAGGAGCAATCCGAATCTTTTGCCAGCTTGCTTCCTGACGCCACTGTCGAAGTAATCGTCATCATCAAGCCACCCACCCAATAAAGGGCTGATTTGCAAACCCGCGCACTATCTGATCTGCGGTGCCTTCAGTGGAACGAAGCCCCGCGCTATCGTCACTCGCTGCGTAAGTGATCGCGTTGCCGAAACAGTATTTCACCTTTACCTGATACGGCAGTATCGCCGCCATATTTTCCCGGCTTCGAGCCGAGCAGCGGCTTGTTCATAATTTTCTCAGCCATAAGAAAACGATCGAACAGACTGGCAAAGGCAATATCCGGTTTGCCACACGGCACAAAAGTCGGCGACGGATTTTCGGGCGGCCGATCAAACAGCAGCGAGCCGCGTTTCATCAGATAACCCGGCATAGCACCGGTACGACCGCAGACCACAATGGTTCCGGCAATCATGCGATACCCGGCATAATCGCCACAACCCTTCAGTACGGCAATAACACCACGACGCAGACGATCTCCCGTATAATCTCCGGCCCTGCCGCGAACAATCAATATGCCGCCTTCCATGCCGGTGGTTTCACCTGCCAGTGGTCCACCCAGATAGTTTCCGGCATTCCCTTTGATCTCCAGCCGTCCGCCAGTCATACATGATCCCGCGTGGTCACCGGCGCTGCCTTCAATATACAATGATCCACCGGATATTCGCCTGCCAGCCTGATCACCAACGTCACCGATGATACGCATTGATCCGGAGTTCAATCCTGCTCCGACCTTATCGAAACGCCGGCTGCCGCCTTCGAAAATAATGTTGTTTACATCTTTGCCAGCGACCTTGAACACATCACCAACGAAGGCTGGATTGCGGCTCGTTCCAATATGCAGCCTGGTGACTTGAGTCTCCGATAATCCGGCCAGTGCGACGGGCGTTAATCCGGATAAATCCAAACGCTCTTCAGGTTGCTCAATCAGTGTGAACGTCAACGCTTTCATGGCAGCAAATCCTTGAGATGATAATGAAATTTGCCGAGCTTGCCGCCATAATTGCCGGCGCTTATCCGTAACGCACCTTTCTTGGGACCAAAATCGATAACAGCCTTCAATCCTGCCCGCATAGCGGCAGCAACTGCATCACTGGTTTCACCATCGATAACGATTTCGAGCACCGCGTTGATGTCAGGCGTCAAGGCCGTGTCAACGACACCGCGCAATGTGGGCGCGAAAGCATCATTCGTCGAGGCCATCATCCCCTTATACTTTCCACCAACTTTCGAACCTGAGCGAACGATGCCACCTGGAAATGGCATGATCGCGCCCGGTATTTTTTCGATGGCAGCAACAGCTCGTTCGGCTGCGTTCAAGGCTTTGGTGTTGTCAGCCGCAAGAAACAGAAGGTTACCGCCGCCAACGGCCAGTTTGGTCAACCCCGTTGTAGCTTCGCAAAGGAATTCACCATCCATGACAGGTACGCGCCAATAGTGCTTTCCACCAAATTTCTTTGATATTTGCCAGCCATCACCAAAGTAGCGCAGTGAATTGCCGAGATCGAGCGGTGCCATTCCTTCAAGACCAGCGAAACAGGCGCTGCCAGGCGACGTCAGCACGCATTGGCCGAGCCGACTCTTCAATTGCTTCTGTAGTTCATCCGTACCCATGGCAAAAATCATGACGCGGCATCCCGGACGCCCATCCGGTGTCTTTGAAGCTGGTAAATCAACATCGATCGCCGCTTCGCAGCCGCAACCTATAACCGATGTTGCATAGCCCGTCATGGTAATGGCCGCCTGACGGGCCCATTTCAGCGTGGGCGCGGTGATGACGATTGCTGTCGCACGCATACCGAAAGCTTCAGCAAAAGTGTCATCGATGAGGATACCATTGCGGCTTAGCTGTTGCATGATACCTCCGCAAACGGCTCGTCGCGTTGGATCGCCGAGTCTGGGAAGGTGAACCAGTCGAGCGACAGGCCATAGCGCTCTTCATGATAAGCGTTCATACGTTTGGCCATTGCCTTATCCGGTGGCGGATTAAGCCTGAGCGTTTTGCCCCAGCGGTATTGCGTTACCTTGCCGTTTTTGACCACCAGATCGCCGTTCTTGAAGACCAGTGCCGCCTCGCGGAACATCTTCGCGATATCCTTGCCCTTACGGTATACCGCGACATCAGCAATTGCCCCTGCCCCAAGATGACCGCGGTCCTTGAGACCAAGCAGTTTCGCGGGCGCGGCGCGGGTCATAATCGCAATCTCTTCCAGATTGTATTCACGGCGAATGGACGCGAGTGTCGTAAGCTCCAGTGCGGATGCATTCAGTTCCGTGCATTTCGCGTCACGGGCAGCACTGCTCATCAACAGCTCAAACAATTCGGGATAGGCCGTAAACGGCGCTCCATTGGGATGATCAGTGGTGAAGAACACCCGCCATGGATCGGTAACAAGCAGGAAAAGCTCGAGCCCGACAGCCCATTGTATCGAACCATAGTAATCCTGCTTGTAACGGTAGGGCACAATTCCACCACCACCATTGCCGTCGCCGTCAAAAATCACCGTTTTCTTCGGACTGGCATTGCCGAGGGCTGCGAATTGGCGCATCACGTCAGAGGAAATCGTAACTGTCTGGCCAAACATGACCTGACCGATGTCTATGGTGACATCGGGATTGCTGTTAACGGCTTCAGCCAGTCGCGCCGCTTCAGACGAGAATCTTCGTTTCCCTTCGGTGCCGTAACCATAGAATTGAAGATGGGCCAGATGCAGCGGTGCCCCTTCGGTTGCGGCGATGGTGGCAGCAGCCGTATTGGCGCTGCCAGCAATGCCAAGATTATTGGCATGAACATGCAGCGGATGAGGAATACCCAGCCGGGTAACAGATGCCTGCATCGATTTCACTATCTTGCGCGAGCTGACGCCATATTCCGGCACCACATCATCCAGCGAAAAGGATCGTACATTCTCTTTGAATGCCGCCGCGGCGCCAGCATTGATGACTTTGACACCAAGCGCACGCGTCGAACCCACGACCCACGCCACGTAATCATCGATCATTGCCGAAGATTTGCCGTCGCGCAGCAAGGACAGCGTGAAATCATCATTGCCAAGAATGGCCAGTGTCGCCTTGTCGATGATTGGTATGTCAGCCAGTTCCAGATGCGTGTGCAGAGCAGTATAAGGCGCCATTGCAGGTTCCACCACTGTCGTGAATCCCATTTGCGCATAAAGACAACCGGTCCGGAACGTAGACCAACCGGCATTGGATAAGGGCGTGTTGGCTGGCCGCGGCTGGTGCGCCGCATGATATTCCGGCAAGAGTAAACGTGCGGTATTCACATTGCCGCCACCGATGTGAGAATGAATATCAATGGCGCCTGCCATGACGATGCAACCCGAAACATTATGCGTCTGATCGGCTGTTTCACCCTCGGGCATGTCGATCAACACGCCATCTCTGATCCACACGTCGCGCTGGCTGGTTTTGCCATTAACGGGATCGATGACTTCGCCGCCTGACAAACGGATCAGCATGCGAACTCCTTTTTTCCGGGCAATGCATCGGCCAATTGACGTATGATGTTTGAAACGCTTGGCAAATGCGATGGCGCCATCGCTTGTACAAATCCGAACGTGCCAATCCGACTTGAATAGGCAACGCCATCATGATCAATCCCGGCTTTACCGACAGCAATCGTTATCATAGCGCCAGCGGTTGGGGCGTGGGTTCGGGTCAGGGAAATCAATCTGGCCTTTCCCCTTTGGGGGATGCTTCGCCCTCACGTGTAGACACCCAGACGTGCAGGTCCGCTTCCTTCTGGCGGAGCATGCGCTGAACATCCCAACGCACCGGGTCATAGCTTGGGAGGCTATTGATAAAACCTGTTCGAGGTGGAAATCCGGTCATCCAAAGCGAGGTGAGAGCGGAACCCCATGCATCATCATCTGCCGGTAGGAACAGACTGCTGGCGCGCCCTTTTTTGTTCAAATCGGCGATCAAATCCTGCAACATAACGAGACCAGCTGTTTCAACCGAACCGCCGGAAAAAACGAACACCGGAAACTGCGCTGCAGTAAGCGCGCTTTTCAACCGGTCGATATTGCTCAATGATGATATTGTCTGGCGGTTTTGCAATTGCGCGCGGAGAACTGCCAATGCTGCATTCAGCGACAGTTTCTCGCCACCGACTGGTACAGCCTTCATGGGGCGCAGCAATTTGTTGTCTAATGAATTTGTTTCCGCACCGGCAACATGGAACCAATGACGGCTGTGCTTGTCTCCAAGGTCGGGTTTCGAGCTCGCCCATGTTTGCAGCAGAGCGTGATGGAATACGGGAATTTCGCCGACAAGAACGATCAGGCTGCAACGGCGGCGGACCTCACCCGGTGTCGTGAACATGCCGCCATGATCTGTAATCAGCGCAATTTCATTGGCAAGCAACCGACCCCTCGTGTGATCATAAGCACCGCCCAATATCGTCGCCAGAGCTATGGCACTGCGCGTACCATGCACATCCGTATCCAAGGAGAAAACCGGACAGCGGCTTGATGCCAGAAGCTTCACAGCATTCTGAATTGCATCCGTTAAAGATACCGGCTGGCTGCCAATCCATGCAACCGACATATTCCGCAACTTTCTGGTGCCAATTTGAGCTTAGCCATTTTTTCTCGAATGTGAACCCTATCGAGATGCAAAATTTACAAGGTCAACTGTCATACTTGATATAGGCAAAGCGCTGATCCGTTTGCGGTGTCCCTTCAAGCGATCCCGCCTCTTCACCGGGCTGCCACTGAACAACACTCTCGATCTTTGCCGCAAGCTCGAAGTCCTTGTCCGTGATGCCTTTTGCCGCATGGTTCATCAGCAAGACCTCAACCCACGCATAGGACGCTTTGAGATCCGGATGATGCCAGGCGGCCTCGGCGAGATGCCCAACGGTGTTGATAACCATGAGGGTCGCTTTCCAGCTGTGTGTCTTGTATTTCCGGCGAATCCAGCCGTTCTCGAATCGCCACTGGGGCAAATCTTTCTTGAGTTTTGCGATCACTTCGCTTTCGGAATAAACTTTTTCCGTAGGCTTCGTCCCCTTTGATTCCTCAGCCATTCACCAATCCTCCACTTCTTTGCGTATGGTGCTTGCACCTCGCTCGAAAGACGATATCATACTGCAGGGCCCGATTTTCGAGATTGTGTAAATTAAGCAAATGTCGGAATCCGTCACTATTGAAGTCCCGGCCCGTCTTCACCTTGGCTTCCTTGATATACCACGCCACGTCCCTGAACCTGGTCATGACCGGTTCGGCAGTGTTGGCCTGCCTATACAGGATATTGCAACCGTCCTCACGATCTCCCGTGCTGCGAAGGCTCATGTGGAAGGCGATGAACAGGAACGCGTCGCGCAGCATGTTGCAACGCTCTCCCATCACCTTGGTATCAAGGCACAACATAGGGTTGTCGTTCATCAAACCATCCCGCAACATATCGGCCTCGGCTCCGGCACCCAGATTGCCCTCGCTATTGCAGCAGCTCTCCGCTCTCTGCACTCCCTGCCGCTTGATATCGTCAACGACGCCTCCCTGCTCGGACGCGGGACACGCTCCGGCATAGGCATAGCAGCGTTTGAAAAGGGCGGTGTCATTGTTGATGCCGGCAAGGGGCCAAACAGTGCAGCGCCCACGATTGTCGCACGGATACCGTTTCCTGAGGACTGGCGCATCATCCTTGTCTTCGATACATCCACACAAGGCATTCATGGTGATGCCGAGATCGAAGCTTTCAAAGCATTGCCCCCATTCCCGTTGGCAACATCGGCCGCGATCAATCGTCATGTTTTGATGGGTATTATGCCGGGACTCATCGAGAACAACCTACCTCTGTTTGGGCAGGCAATCGCCGCCATCCAGACCGAGATCGGCAACTATTTTGCACCGGCACAGGGCGGTATTTTCACCAGTAAGCGGGTTGAAGCCACTACCAATCAACTTGTCCGGGCTGGTGCCGTTGGTATCGGCCAGAGTTCGTGGGGACCCACCGGTTTTGCTTTTGCAGCATCACAAATGGATGCCGAGCGGATCGTCGATACGATAGACCAGGATGCTTACGGCACCGCCATCCAGATTGTTGCGGGCCGCAATGCCGGGGCGGATATTACGCATGCCGCTTTGAATCTTGCCAGAGCTTGTACCATGGGCGCCTTCATCAAAAAGGAGCGGATATTATGAGCCGCAAAATGATCCTGCATATGCTAACCCCGCTTCGGCAAATGAGCCCATTTGATGTCAACATGGCACTTGATGCCGGTTACGACGCGGTTGTGCCATACACCGATGTCGCTCTTTCAGACGTGGGCAATCTTGTTCAGGACGCCATATTCTCACGACCGCCGGATGCGGGTGTGGCAACCGGCATTTTCATTGCCGGAAAGGATGCCCCAATCGCGCTCGACATGCTCGACGCTGCAAAGAATGCTATGGTTCCGCCCTTTGAAATCTCGGTCTTTGCCGACCCTGCCGGGTCCTTTACAACCGCCGCTGCCATGGTTGCCAAGGTAGAAAAGGCATTGTTGAAACATCACGATCGCAAGCTGGAGGGTGCCAGTGTAGTGATCTTTGGCGCTACTGGCGTCGTCGGCTATTGCACAGCGGTGATTACCGCGCAACAGGGCGCAAATGTGACGATTGTCGGTCACGATGGCATTGAACGGGTGAAGACCGTTGCAACCTCAATCAGGCAAAGATTCAATCTTTCCGTTGAGCCCGCTGACGGGTCAAATGAGGAGAAAAAGTCCGCCATTCTTCAGAACACGGAAGTGGTTCTAGCGGCGGCAAAAGCGGGTGTGCAGGTCTTATCGACGGCACAGCTGGGTAAAGCCGACAAGCTTCTCGTCGCCGCCGATGTCAACGCTGTTCCACCAGCCGGTATTGAGGGATTGAAAGTCAATGCCAACGGTGAGCCGCTCGATGCGACAGAGGCTGTCGGCATTGGCCCGCTTTCCATCGGTAATGTCAAATACAAGACTCAAGCCGGTTTGTTTGAACAGATGATCAGAGCCAAAAAGGCAGTCATCTTTGATTTTCGGGACGCATTTGCCCTTGCTCGCGAACTCGTTAAATAACGCGGTCTTGATCGCCGCAGTTTCAGGACGCTCGCTAGCTGCGGCTGCGCGCCGTGCAGGCTTTCGGCCACTGGTTGCGGATCTTTTCAACGACGCAGACACGCTCGCACTGGCAGAGCGTGCCGTGAAACTTTCGGGCAGTCTGCAAGAGGGTATCAACGAACAATATCTGGTTGAAACACTTCAGGACCTTGCCGATGACGACAAGCCGATTGCTGTCATTTACGGCTCCGGTTTCGAGCGCAATCCGGAAATGATAGAGGCACTCTCGCAAAAGTTCACGGTCGCTGGAAACAACACCGAGACAGTTCGGCTCATCAAAGATCCAGCATATCTGGCACAGCTATGTAGTGAGTTTGGCATAAGACATCCTGAAATACAGTTTGACCCTCCAAACAATCCTAAGGGTTGGCTGAGTAAATTGGCTGGAGGCGCAGGTGGCTCGCACGTAAAGCCTCTAAACGGTGGAACTGCGGGCCTGAAGCACTATTTTCAACGCTTTATCTCTGGCCGAAATTTATCGGCGCTGTTTCTTGCCGACCGGGAGAAAGCCCATATTATCGGGTTCAGTCAACAGTGGTCTGCTCCGTCAAAGATCAGCCCCTACCGCTATGGCGGCGCGGTACGGCTACGCCGCTTCAACAAGAAAAAAGCGAAAGATATAGAGGACTGGCTGACAGCTTTAACCCGTCGCACCAATCTGATCGGTTTGTGCAGTGCTGACTTTATTGTTGGTGACACTGATCTCTATCTGATCGAAATCAACCCGCGGCCAGGTGCGACGCTCGATATTTTCGATACTGAAGAAGCACCTCTTTTGCGCCAACATTTACAGGCCCTGACAGGGTACGGCATCTCCATACCCAGCTATAAGGGCTCAACTGCTTCGGCAATCGCCTATACCGCCAAAGCCATCAGCGTCTTTCCCGAAATTATTTGGCCGACGATGACCGCAGATCATCAAAGGGCAGGCACCGCGCTTCAGGCAGGCGATCCTGTCTGTACTGTATTCGCCACGGCTCCCTCCGCCTCAGCAGCGATGAAAGCCGTGAAGAGCCGCGTCGAAAAACTCGCGGTTAACTGGAGGGAGGAGTTTTCATGAGAGACGGTCATGCCTATCTCAACCGAAGCGCTCAACGCCTGGCCGACAAGATGATTGAGGATGCGAGCAGGCTTGGTATCAACTATAGCCGCGGCAGCATAGGCGAACACGTCATCGACGCGGGCGCTAATTGTCAGGGCGGTGTGGACGCCGGGCTTCGCATTATTGAAATCTGTATGGGCGGGCTCGGCACGGCCTCAGCTACACTCGGCCTAGGCAAATGGCCTTTTGTTGTAAATGTGCGTTCCTCCCAGCCGGTTCTGGCCTGTCTTGCCAGTCAATATGCCGGCTGGAATCTCTCGCATGAGAAATACTTCGCCATGGGATCGGGACCAGCACGCACACTGGCACGGGTGGAACCATTGTTTGATGAAATCCTCTACCGCGAACCCGACGCAGAATCTGCTGTCGTCATTCTTGAAACTGCGACACCGCCACCTCAAGCTATTGTTGAAAAAGTGTCCAAGGCGACGGGTTTTACACCTGAGAAGCTGACGTTCATTTATGCGCCGACGCAGAGTCTGACGGGGGCAGTACAGATTGTCGGACGTGTGCTTGAGGTCGCAATGCACAAGGCGCATGATCTAAAATTTCCACTGGGTAACATTGTGGATGGTGCCGGACGCGCTCCAATCCCTGCCCCGCACCCGGATTTTCTCAAAGCCATGGGCAGAACCAATGATGCGATCATCTATGGCGGTACGGTTCAACTTTTCGTACGCGGCAGTTCGGCAGCGGCTCGCAAGCTGGCTGAACAGCTTCCTAGCCATACATCACGCGATCATGGCCAGCCTTTCGCCGATATATTCAAGAAATTCAAAGGAGATTTCTATGCCATTGACCCACACCTGTTCAGCCCCGCGGAAGTAATCGTTACAGCTATTGAGACTGGTGATACCTTTCGCAACGGGGGAGTCCACGAAGCAATGCTCGAACAATCTCTGGGTTGAAAGACAAAATGACAGAAACCATATTGATCCTTTCCGACCGACCCGATAGCCAGGTGAAACAGCTTCGTGCTGCGCTAAAGACCCACGGTCTTAACGTTCAGACATTACCACTAGCCGACATCGGTTTCGATAGCCGCTATCCCTCCGGCATAGCCATTCCCCGCATGAACGGTACATTGCCCGCTGCCGTTATCGTGCGGTCAATCTCTTCGGGCACATTCGAAGCAATCACCCGTCGCCTCGGGATTCTGCATGCCTTTGCCCATCTCGGCGTCCCGGTATGGAACTCCGCCAAGGCAATCGAACGCTGTGTCGACAAGTCCACGACGACGTTCTTCCTCGCGCAAGCCGGGTTGCCCACGCCAGAAACCTTTGCCGTTGAAAGCCTTGCAAACGCCAGAATGATCGCGGAGCGGGAACTCGCGCACGGGCCATTGGTGCTCAAACCCCTGTTCGGGTCACAAGGCCGCGGCATCAGGTTGGTCCGCAGCGTCGCGGATTTGCCCGAGCCGGAAGAAATGGATAACGTTTATTATCTGCAGCGCTTTGTGGCCAGGCCAGGCCCGCCCTACTGCGATTATCGGGTCTTCACCTGTGCGGGTGAGGTCCTAGGTATGATGGCACGGCGCGCCGAAGGATGGATCACCAACATTGCCAAGGGCGCAAAGGCGGAGCCCATCATTGGGCCATTGCGGAATAAACTTGAAGAGCTTGCGCTTGCAGCTTCCGCCGCAATTGGCACCGATTTTGCAGGAATCGACATCATTCCTGCAGCAGACGGAAAGCTCCTTGTTCTCGAGGTCAATAGCATGCCTGCCTGGTCCGGATTGCAATCAGTTGTTCCTGTCCGGATTGCCGACTGCATTGCCAGTGCTCTCATCGCGCAAATTGAAACCGAACTGGACGAAAGACCTGCCGCTTGACCTTGACGCGTGAACAGATCCGCCGCGCTTATGTCGATGCCTGCTACCAGGAGATTGAGGCGCTGAAACCGGGCAATGTGCATATATTTGCGGACGGGCATCGCATGAATGCGCGGCAGTTTTTCGACAGCGCACAGGTTTCATCCGGCCCAGTGACTGATCCTGCCCTTTCCGTTGGCGGACGCATTCTTGCTGCAGTAGCGGCTACCCGATCTCAAGTAGGGACCAATACAAATCTCGGTATACTTCTTCTCTGTGTTCCGCTTGCCCAAGCAGCAGCCGAGGGCACTTCCGGTCTACAATCTGGTCTCGCCAAAACACTCGAGATGCTCGATATGGCCGATGCGCGGGATGTATTTTCAGCAATCACATTGGCACAGCCGGGCGGCCTTGGGACGACATCGGAACATGATGTTGCCAATGAACCGGATGTCTCGCTTCTGGATGCGATGCGCGCGGCGTCAGACCGTGATATGATTGCCCGGCAATATGTGACAGGCTTTTCCGACGTTTTCGCCGGTGGTCTGTCCGCCTATAGTTCGGCTGTTGGACGCAACGAACACGCAATGTGGCCAAGCATATTCGTCTATCTCTACTTCCTGTCAAATTTTCCGGATAGCCATATCGTGCGCAAGCATGGCGCCACTATTGCCGAAGAAACGCGGCTAGCGGCGGAGAAAATCCTTACCCGGATTATTCAACTGCATGATGGCAAGGAACGTGAAAAAATACTCCTTGCTTTCGATGCTCAACTCAAAGCCAAAAGTATCAATCCCGGCACTTCTGCAGACCTTACAGTTGCAAGCCTTTTTGCTTCAAAACTCATCTGGCTCTTGCATAATGGCGAGGTAAATGCTTGAATTTCCCCAGCGGATTTTGTCCGCTGCTATCTGGCCAACCGACCCCGGACTGAGGGTGCTGTGAACAAGGATAGCTGTCCATCGAGAGTCGTGTCTCGAGAGGTACGGCGTCTTTGGACAAACCACTTGGAAACGGTTTAGGGAGGTATTTGGCCGTGGCTAAAATCAACAAGGTAATGGTTGGCGAATCGCTGGTTGGCGATGGTAATGAAGTTGCGCATATCGATCTGTTGATCGGACCGCGCGGCAGTGCAGTTGAAACAGCATTCTGCAACGCTTTGACAAATAACAAGGATGGATTCACCTCTCTCCTTGCGGTAATCGCGCCGAATTTGGCATGTAAGCCAAACACCATTCTGTTTAACAAGGTTACCATCAAGGGAGCCAAACAGGCTGTCCAGATGTTTGGCCCCGCACAGCACGCAGTGGCCAAAGCGGTTCAGGACAGTGTAGCCGATGGCACTATTCCAGCTGATGAAGCCGACGATCTGTTTATATGCGTTGGTGTTTTCATCCATTGGGAGGCTGAGGACGACGCGAAGATTCAGGACTTCAATTATCGGGCAACCAAGGAAGCTCTCGAACGTGCAGTATCGGGCAAGCCGACTGCCGCCGAAGCAACAGCTCAGCGCGATGCTGTAAAGCATCCGTTCAGCGCTTAGACACGAGACAACCTCGCACAGAGTACGCCCTCTGTTGCACCGGATGGTCTGTTGCGCCGGTTGGCAAAACGTTTGGGCTTCTAGAATTGAGCAAGGGGAAAGCAAGCAATCCCCTTGCTCAAACCTGCCTCAATCGCTGTTTTTCATCAGAGACGAGATTGTCTCCGATGTCAGTGATCCATTGTGCAGCGAGGTAGCGACAAGTGCTGCTGAGATGCCGATTGCTTCCAGTTGTTCAAGATCATGGACATGGCGAACGCCGCCCGCAGCGATAACTGCACGATTGCCGGCACGGCGCTTGATTTCGGTCAATCGTTTCAAATCGGGGCCCGAATTGGCGCCGACACGGCCTAGCGTCATGACGATGATCCGGGATGGCCAGTTATCAGCATTTTCAAGAATAGACGGCGGCCCGAGAAATTCGTCCTCTTTGAAATCCAGGGATAGAACCAGCCGTGGATTTTCGCGTAATTTCTCAAGCACGGAAGCATCGGATTGAGACTCTGAACCCAACACAGGTGATAGGCCATCCATATTCAAGGCTTGTTCCAGCTGGCTAAGGGTCGAAAAACCAGCGTCCAGCCAGACATGGGCTACGGCGAATAATGGCCTCAACCTTTTCAACGTATCATCAGAAGGTCCGCGCTGTATTGCGTCGAGTTCGGCAATATAGAAGGCTGGAAAAGGATAGAGTTTGCGCAAACCTTCGGCCACATCAAGTACTTCAGCAGTGGGGCTAAGGGGTGTTTCGATAGGACGATAAGTCTCGCGCTCGCCCATATAGGCGCGAACAACGAGTCCATCTTTTATGTCGAGTACCGGAATGATATGCACTTGTAGAATCCAAGGAATGTTATGCTCATGAAACGCCGATTTGCTGCTGAAGGAAAGCCCCTGATTACCGGCTGGGACGTTGGGGGAGCCCATCTCAAGATGGCGCAATGCCAGAATGGCGAGATCGTCTCAGCAAAAATTTTCAAAACCCCACTCTGGCTCGGTGTCGATCAAGTGCGCGAGGTCCTGCACGAAATTGCGCCATTGGGGGCAGATGGTCATCTCAATGTGTTCACGATGACCGGAGAACTCTCGGATACATTCACCTCACGCGACGCAGGAATTGCAGGGCTGCTTGATTTTATCGCAGAGCAATTCGGAGACAAGAACACGCTCATCTATGCTGGCCGTGCAGGCTTCTGTAATATTGATATGGCACGCAATCTGGGTGGGGACATCGCGTCCGCCAATTGGCACGCCACAGCTTCATTGAGCGCGAAACTGGCGGGGACCGGCCTGTTTATCGACATGGGATCGACCACTACGGATATACTTGCCTTCAGGAACGGTGAATTGATCCATGACGGTTACTCCGATGCGGAGCGGCTGTCGACCGGCGAACTGGTTTATACGGGGTTTGCCCGCTCGGCGCTGATCGGTATCGCGGCTCTTGTCCCCGTGCGTGGGCACATGACACCGCTTATGAACGAATATTTCGCCAACACCGCCGATCTGGGTCGTATTCTCGGAACGTTGGATGAGGCCGATGACAAATATCCATCTGCCGACCGTCAACCGAAAACCCTTGCCGGGTCCATTCAAAGGATAGCAAGGATGGTGGGGCGTGATAGTGGCGACCTGCATGAGGCGGAATGGATCGATATTGCACGGTGGTTCAGCGAGCACCAAATACGCATGATCCATGATGGAGCTTTCCGGGTAGCACGCCATCTTTCGCCCGCCCAGACCGCACCCATTGTTGGTGCAGGTATAGGCAGACCGCAAATCAAACAACTGGCCCGGCGTATGGACCGACCCTATCTAGATTTCGGCATGTTGATACCAGCAACGCCAGATGCACGGGACGATGCAAGCAAAGCTGCGCCTGCAGCCGCGGTCGCACTGCTCACTTCAATGTCCTTGGCAGGATAATTCAGGCAGTGCCGGGATGACGCATTGCACTCTTGCCTTTTGAATCGGCGGCTTCCTGATGCTCCTTCACGCGCTGCATCAGCCATGACCACGCAAGCAGTTCATCCGGCCCTGCAGTCTTCTCGATCGCAATCGTGAGATAGCCAATTTCTGCATCGATCTTTTCTTGTGGCAGCATATGCAGACGGCTGACCAGAATGGCCAATTCGAGCACTGCGGCTTTGCCTCGATTGAGCCCGGTGAAAGGCGCGTGCATTGCCTCAGAAACAACTTTGCAGAAATGGCGCGGACGCAATCCGTCATCATCGACGGACACCACCTGAAGCACTGAATGACTGAGTGCTGATTGCAGGCGCGGCACGGGAAAGCCCTCAACTGCGACAGTGGGCCACTCTTTGCGCCCCGTCAGACAGCCGGCAAACACCAGCATATCATCCGTATAATTGGCAATTGCAAAGGGGACAGCGCCAAGATTATCGAGCGTCTTCGATGGACGGAACGGCGCGATAACCCACCCATCCTCCTGCTGGATGATACCAAGCGGCGCAACATGGACAATTCCGGCAACATCAACCGTCGTGACGATGGTTTCCCTGATATAGGTCAAGTCGTCGTATCCTTCTTCGATCGTAACGTATGGCCCGCTTCTTTTAATCTTTGACGATCCATTTTTTCTTCCGGACTGGCAGCACCCCAGGCAAGTGTTTCGTCCTGTGTATACCGCTTGCCCAGCTTCCAGGCTATTTCGGCTTTGGTCAGCTCCGCGCCCAGATAAAAGGCGTGGGCACCGTCAGATTCAACGTTGAGCTTCGGGAAAAGTTCAAATGCATCCTGTGCAATTGCATGACCTTTGGCATTGAAGATGTGGATGCCATCTGGCGCAGTCATAATGCGGAAATTGGCGTCGCGCACATCACTGGCAAGGACGGCGATATCCTCTACGCTGTTCGGATAGGGCTTACGGTCGTGGATCTGCAAAAGTCCAGCATCATAGCCGCGTGGCAGGGCATGATCCTGTTTGGCTGCAAACATGATGCGGCGCGCCCGATCATGCTCTTCAACAGTACGAATGGTGTGAGGACTGACATTAACGACAAGGACGTTGTCTATCGATAGTTCCGAACAAATCCCTGAGAGCAGTGCGGTAATACCGGACGAGTCCGCATCTGTTAGCTCGGTCAGATTACCGGTGCCCATCATCATCGGGATATCGGGCCATCGGCGGCGGGCTTCCAGAAATCGTCCGAGCGAAGCGGCAAAACCGAAATGGATTGGATCGAGTACCGGATCGGCAATGAAGGAGATATTCGCATTCTGTGCGGCCGCAATCGCACGGCCAAGTGAATCAAGATCACCTGCAACTGAAGGAATGAGGATTGGAACGGCGTTATATTTCACCGCCAGGTCTATAGTTTCCTCGGTGAGGCTAAGCAGATAATCAGCACCGGCGGCGGCACCGGTTTCAAGCTCAGTACGGTTGGCTGAATCCACGCTGACGGAAAGGCCTTGGGCCTTTAGACGGCGGATAGCATCGGCAAGATGCGGAAACGGCGTGTCCGGCAAGCAGCCGAGATCAATGACATCCGCGCCCGCAGCAGCAAGTTTCGAAGCACGCTCGACCAATGCCTCCAAGGACAGGGCTGAAGCGTCAACTATTTCCGCGAAGATGCGCATATTGTGTCTGGAGAGATCAATCGGCTTGCCAACACGCCCGAGAAATACCGGCAGGTCAGCAACCTCGTCTGGGCCTCGCAGGAAGGGAATGTCGAAGCGTGTGCTCAAGCGGTCAAGATCGCCGCGATAACGGCCAGGTAATATGATGCGATCCGCTACAACCGGAGGCTTCAATCGCCGTGCGATAATCTCTTCACTCATCAGTGCAGCGACCTTCACACCTATATCAACGATTTCATAGGTGAAGGTTGTATCCTTGAGATCGGAAAGTATCCGTTCCAGCCGTGAGCGGGCCAGATGCCCGGTCAAGAACAGGAGATGCTCAGTCATATCGGGCAACTTCATTCGAACGGCGCGCGATAGCCGCCTTCAATTCGGCCAATGACTCGACAACCTCGGTCCGTTCATAGGTTTTTAGACGCGCCGTATTGGCAAGATCGATTGGCCGGGGGTAAACTTTCACCATGCCACCCGGAGCCATTGTTTCAAGCTCAGGCGCCGTGTCACAGGCAAAAACAATGGATGGAACGAGGCATTTGCCCGCCTGCGCATATACATTTGTAGGAAGTGAATCTGAAATTCCGACAACGCATTTTGCTACCGTATTCGATGTTGCGGGGGCAATAACCGCCGTGTGATACACGCCGTTATAAAAGCCTCCCACAGGCACTGAACTTGCCGTCTTGTCGTGCAAAACCCGTGTCGTCTCAGCAAAATCGAGCTTCAATCCATACATGCGCAGCACTTCGTTGGCGGCTTTTGAAACAAACACATCACAATGTTCGAGCGTTCTTATCAACTCAAAACTTTCCACAAAAAAATGACCGGAGCCAGTCAATGCCCAAGCCCATCGCGGCGTATGCAGTCGTGTCATTGCCCACCCATCGCTTCGAAATGTCTCGCGCCTGTCATCACGCGTCCCGGAACGGCTGCCAAGGGTAAATCCAGCAGATTCAATATAGCTGGCCCCACCATGTGAAGACTCGTGTCATTTGCCAGCATGTCCGGCAGCATTCTGTCGACAATACCCGCATCAACCAGCTCTGTGACCGACGAATAGAACTGGTACTCGTCGGTCTGCTTTATCAGCAATACAGCCTGACTCTGCAATTGTTTGGCAAGCCACGCGCTTAAACTATCCGACGTAATATCCCATGACATGGGAATGTCCGGCGCGCCTATGGTCATCGATGAGGGCAACCAAACGGGGACAGAACCCGCGTCAAGCGCGTTGCTGATTTCCGCAATCGACCGCACGATCTGTAAGCATTCGTGATGGTCGGCAATGGCAATGCCAAACTGATCCATGGCGAGGATTGCCATTGCATGTGCAGCTTCGTCTGAATAGCCAAGACGCCCCTGCGAAGCCCGGATCTGGTCCGCAAAGGGCCCACCTCCGGGCACGATGATCAGAGGGAACGTTGCGCTGGCCAGCACATTGATCCAGCGATGCATTTCTCCGTGACCCGCCGTACTTCCTCCAAGCTTTACGACAAGTGGTGTCATGAAGACTTTCGGCCTCCATGCACCTGCGTGAAGCGCAGCTTGGCAGAGTTCTTGACTTCGCGTGTTCGCTCGATCTCAACGCCTACGCCACCGGGGCCTATCTCCAGTTTCTCAGCGCGAACGAAAACGCGGACCACCCGGGGATTTTTCAGTACGAACGCGGCTACTTGTTCCGCCAGCGTCTCTGCAAGCTCCACATGACCCTCGGCAACGATGGCACGGATGCCATCCATTATCAGATCGTACGAAACCACATGCCGCATATCTTCGGGATTGCGTGTCACCCGCAAAACCTCAGCGACAACGTCGAAACGCACCTTTTGGGTTTTGCCATGTTCAAAACTATAAGCCCCTATGTAGACAGGGAGAACAAAATCGCGGACAAAAATCTTGTCTGTGCCCAGTCCCGCTTCCTCCGGTTCCGGAAAATAGCCCCGCGCGGCAAGCAATTTATAATCTACGCTCGCCGGCCCTCCCTCTTCCAGAACTTCGGGAATGAGACCGCGTATCTTTGCCGTTGCCTGTGCATCAATGGATGACCTTCGGTTAAGATCAACACAGAGCGCTCCACGAAAACCCATAAAATCCGGATCATAGGTCAGCAGTCGCGAAACATCCGGCGCTTCGAGCGATCCGGCAACGCCAACCATTAACCCATGGGACTGACCACTCCCGATAAATTTTCCAATTTGATCGGGAGACATATGATTGAGCAATCGGCCTTTGGATTTATCTGCAGTGTCGATCATAAGGCCGAAAAACCCCCAAACCGACAAGCGTTCGAATAGAGTTTCGCTGTAAGATTTCCAGTTGTCGGCAAAGATAACTGCAATCAATTTATTGTGTGAAGCAAGCGGCCTGAGTGCCTCTATACAAACATCCAACTGCTCTGATGGAAATAAGCCAATCTTGATGTAATCCAGACCAGCCGAAGCAAATTCCTCTACTCTTCGGCGGATGGTCTCCGGATGCATCGGAAGATCGCCGCAAGCTGCACTTATGGGGCGCCGTCCCGCTATAAAGCCCTTGACTTTCAATATCTTAGACAGATCAACGGCACCTAGCGCTCCATTGTCAGGATCTTTCATGTCAATGATATCTGCGCCATTTTGGAAGACGATTTCCGCTTCCTCACGGTTCTGGACACTTGCCAGCATTTTTGTCATTGGCTTGCCCCCGCACAAAAATCAGAAACCTTGCCTTGCATGCAAGAAAAGCTGAGCCGAAGGGTTGAGATTATGGAGCGTTTGTTTAAAAACACTATGGGCACCTCTGTTCTTAACCCACCGCCATTTCTTGAATGGCGGCAGTATGAATGGTTTGGTCATGAAGAGTACGGTGCCAAATACTCTCACGTTTTTATTCGGCTTTTTTTTGCTGTTCGTCAACGTGTCTGAGCTATCGGCGCAGCAATCAAAGACAAATCAAACAGCAAAGCCAATTGTCGATATCAGAATCGGCTATCTCCGTGCCTACGAACCCCAATTGGCACTTTCCGTCCTGGATATCCCTCCGCGCGATGAAGGCGTCGCCGGTGCAAATGTTGCGATCAACGACAACAACACAACAGGAAAATTTCTCGGTCAGCAATTCACGCTGGACATCACGGAAACAAAGTTCGACGCTGATTTGACGTCAGCTTTCAAGGAAATGGTTGCACGCGGCGACCGGTTCATCCTGACAGATGTTTCTGCCAAACAATTGCTGGCAATAGCGGATCTGGCAAAGGATGCTGGAGTGCTGCTTTTTAACGTTGGTTCGACCGACGATGTTTTACGTGAAGAGGAATGCCGGTCGAATATCTTTCACACGGCGCCCACACGCAGCATGCTGGCCGACGGCCTGGCGCAGTACCTCGTTTGGAAACAATGGCGCAAATGGGTATTGCTTTATGGTTCCCATGATAACGACAAGCTCTACGCTGACGCCATCAGACGTGCCGCAACGCGCTTTGGAGCTACAATCGTAGAAGAGCGTCTCTATGAAGACAACGGTACAGCACGAAGGACTGACAGTGGTGTGGTTCTCGTCCAGCAGCAGATGCCGGTCTTTACCCAGAACCTGCCTGAACATGATGTCGTCATTGTTGCCGATGAAAGCGAAGTGTTCGGCAGCTACGTTCCCTACAGAACATGGACTCCCCGCCCGGTAGCGGGAACGGCTGGTCTGGTGGCCTCCAGCTGGCACCCGGCGAGCGAACAGTGGGGCGGCGTACAAATCCAGAACCGTTTTGCCAAAACCACTGGCCGGCGGATGCTATCCAAGGACATGCAGGCATGGACGGCCGTGCGTATCCTCGGGGAAGCAGTAACCCGGGCGAAGAGTGCCGAGACGAAACAGGTCGAGGACTATATCAAATCGGATGAGTTTTCGATCGCCGCCTTCAAGGGTCAGAAGCTCAGTTTCCGCAATTGGAACTGGCAGTTGCGGCAGCCGATCCTGATCGGTGATGGGCACAGCGTCGTTTCAACATCACCGCAAACGGGCTTTCTGCATCAATTCTCGGAACTCGATACTTTGGGCGTCGACAGACCGGAGACCAAGTGCAAGCTCAAATAAAATATGGATAAATGGGAGGAATAAGATGCGACACCACATGTGCCTGCTTGCTGCGACGGTAGCGCTGCCGTTTCTTGCGCAACCCAGCTGGGCGAATATGGTCTATGTTTCCAACGAAAAAGGCAATTCGGTAACTGTGGTAGACTCGAAGACCATGGAAGTGGTGAAGACCATCGATGTCGGGCAAAGACCCCGCGGCATCACGATCTCTCCTGATGGAAAAATAGTTTACGTTTGCGCCAGTGACGACGATACCGTGCAGATGATCGACACCAGCACGGGCGAAATCATAGGCTCATTGCCCTCTGGCCCCGATCCCGAGCTTTTCACATTATCTCCGGATGGAAAGACCCTCTACATCGCCAACGAGGACGATAATCTGGTTACCGTGATCGATGTGGAATCAAAAGGCGTCATTGCCGAAATCCCGGTTGGTGTGGAGCCGGAGGGCATGGGAGTGAGCCCTGACGGCAAAACGATCGTCAATACCTCCGAGACGACAAATATGGCCCATTTCATCGATACGTCCACACACGAGATCACCGATAATGTGCTCGTTGATTCACGCCCACGTTACGCGCAGTTCAAACCGGATGGCTCGGAAGTATGGGTGTCCGCAGAGATAGGCGGCACCGTCTCGGTCATCGACAACAAGACCCGTACGGTCACGCACAAAATCACGTTCGAAATTCAGGGCCTGCGTTCCGAGCAAATCCAGCCTGTCGGCATACGCATCAGCGCTGACGGCAAGAAAGCCTATATTGCACTTGGGCCTGCCAACCGCGTTGCCGTCGTCAACACAGAAACCTACAAAGTTGAAAAATATGTTCTGGTGGGGCAACGGGTCTGGCAACTTGCCTTCATGCCCGATGGCAAAAGTATCATCAGCACCAATGGTCTTTCCAACGACATCACATTCATCGACACGGAAACGGATGAACCGATCAAATCGGTGACTGTTGGCCAGTTGCCATGGGGCGTAGCGGTCTCACCCAACTAACCAGAACACTCGACAAAGGGAGGAACTACATGTCGACTTTTAGAACATTTGCACTTGCCGGATTTCTCAGTCTGGCGCTCGTCCCGTCCTTTGCTTTCGCACAGGCGGATGACGACGATGATAAAGCAGCCCCTGAAGCAAAAGGTTCAGCCGCGGCCAAGACGCCCGCAGTCACCCGCGCCAGCAAGAACGTACCGGAACTGATCCTTGGCTCCAAAGACGATGAATTCACCGTAAACCAGAAAGATTTCGAGCTGGTTGCGGGGCAGGGATATCGCTGGAAGATTACCTCAGCGGCGGGTCTGGAATACAAGTTCGCTACTGACCTCTTTCGTAATGTCTGGATGAACCAGATCGTCATCAACGATCTTGAAGTGCATATGAATGGTGCCCCGGCATGGCTGGAATTTGATTCTCCCGGCACAATCAATGTCCAGTTCACTGCGGTACGCCCCGGCAAGTATACCTGGTCTGTACCTGATCTGGCCGACAAGGGTATGAAGGGAACGATTACGATCAAATAGGTGTCGGCGTCTGCTAAACTGACAATGGAATTGGGTAGCAAGGGGTGGAGCTTGATGGGTCCAAATGCCGGATTGAAGACTGTCCATGACAGATCATTGCCCGACGCGAATGTACCGGCGCTGGAGCTTACTTCGGTAAGCTATTCCTATGGCAGGCGGCAGGCGCTGGACAACATTTCATTCTCAATAGCACCCGGCCGTTTTGCAGTGCTTTTGGGTTTGAACGGCGCAGGCAAGACAACGCTGTTTTCCTTGATCAGCCATCTGTTCGCGACCCGCAATGGTCATATCCATGTATTCGGCAATGACATTGACCGGAAATCCGGAGAGGCTTTGCGGCGCCTTGGCATTGTCTTTCAGGCCCGGACTCTTGATCTCGATCTGTCGGTACATCAAAATTTGGCCTACCACGCGTCGCTGCACGGAATCGGATCACGCGAAGCCAACACGCGTATCCACGATTTGATGCAATCAATCGACATGAGCGACCGCCTGCACGAAAAAGCCCGGAGTCTCTCAGGCGGTCAAATCAGACGCGTTGAAATCGTTCGCGCCCTGTTGCATCAGCCTTCGTTGCTGTTGTTGGATGAGGCTACAGTCGGCCTTGATATCAAGTCGCGGGCTACCATCCTTGGCGATATCCGTACATTGGTGGAGCAGAAAGGGATTAGTGTCCTGTGGGCAACGCATCTGATTGACGAAGTCAATCATGCCGATCAAGTCATTGTCATCAATCAAGGCAAACTCGTCGCCAACGGCACCACCCACGATGTCGTCAAAGACGCAGGTGCTGATACTATCAATGAAGCATTCTCACGGCTCACGGGCATAGTTTCCCTCAACGTCGGAGGTCATCTATGACGGATATTTCGGGCAACATCTCGATCCGCACCGGATATAGCCGCTTTGGCCTAATGCAGTATCTCGTTTGCCTCAAAGGTATTCTTATTCGGGAAGGACTTCGTTACCTCCACCAGCGTGAGCGCTTCATCTCATCCCTTGTACGGCCACTGCTCTGGCTCTTCATCTTCGCAGCGGGCTTTCGTCAGGTTCTTGGCGTATCGATCATTCCGCCTTATCAGACCTATGTGCTTTATGAGGTTTACATCACGCCGGGACTGTGCGGAATGATCCTGTTGTTCAGCGGCATGCAATCCTCTCTCTCGATGGTTTACGATCGGGAAATGGGCAATATGCGCACGCTGCTGGTGAGCCCATTTCCACGCTGGTTCCTGCTCATATCCAAGCTGCTCGCCGGTGTCGCCGTCTCGATTGTTCAGGTCTACGCATTCTTGTTCATCGCGTGGTTCTGGGGAGTGAAAGCGCCGCCAGCCGGTTATCTCTTGACGCTGCCAGCACTCTTTCTTGCAGGTATGATGCTGGGGGCCCTCGGCATGTTGCTTTCCTCAATGATCAAACAATTGGAAAACTTTGCAGGAATCATGAATTTCGTGATCTTCCCGATGTATTTTGCCTCCTCCGCGCTTTACCCGCTCTGGCGCGTACAGGAAGCAAGCCCCCTGCTCTACAAGATATGTCTGCTCAATCCCTTTACCTACGCTGTCGAACTGGTGCGGTTCGCCTTTTACGGGAAGATTGAGTGGATGTCCTTCATCGTCGTCTGCGGGTTCACTCTGGTTTTCATTACCGGTGCCATTATCGCGTATGATCCGTCGAGAGGCCTCGTCATCAAGAAGCAAGAAGGAGGAAACAATTGAGAGGGTCCCGGGTTATCGCCACCAGTATTCTCCTCTATGCCGCTTCGCTCGCAGCGTCATTCGGCGCAGCACAAAATGACCCAACCTGGCCATGCGTTCAGCGCAAAGTGCCCGAATTGTCGGTTGGCCAGGTTTGGAGCGGTCCGGATATTCCTGAAACCGCAAAAAGCTGGGATGACGATACAGCAATCCATGCTCTGGTCGATGAATTGGCAGCGCGGCGCAATCCATTGGATGTCGCGCAAAAGAGAATCGTGGAGTTTGCCGGTAGCCTGCCGAAGGACGAGTTGAATGACAAGATGCTGCTGCTGTTCCAAGGCTTGTTTGACACACTGAACCGCGAACGCGAACAGGTGATTTCAGGAATTTCGCGTTATGCCGGCAAGCAACGTCAAATGGCTGACGATCTGCGCAAGGAAGCTTCCAGGGTCGACGCAATGCGCGCCAAAGCGGATACCGATCCGGATGATCTCGACCGGGCCAACGAACGACTGACCTGGGAAACCCGCGTCTTTGAAGAACGGGTACAATCACTGACTTATGTTTGTGAAGTACCGACAATCATCGAACAGCGGCTTTATGGCCTGTCAAAGACCATCGAGCAATCGATGCCTAAGAAATAGCGTTCAAACGGAGGTCTCTACCTCCTTACCAATACGACGATAGATGAATGCATCCGATGTAGCCGTCTCTATTGCTTCACCAATCAGCGCGGCCATCCGTTCATGCAAAGGCGACTTGATACAGGCTGGATCAGTCGCGGCTGCATCACCCGCAATTGCCATCGCCTGACATCGGCAGCCACCCCAATCGATCTCCTGCCGGTCGCAACTGCGGCATGGCTCCCGCATCCAGTCGGTACCGCGAAACGCATTAAATGCGGAAGATTCGTGCCATATGCGACTGAGATTCCAATCGCCGAAACGTTCAAAATGCAGCGATTTGATCGTCGCAGCGGCATGGCAGGGCAAAACCGTTCCATCGGGTGCAACCATGAAGGCATCCCTCGCCCATCCCCCCATGCACGGTTTGGGATAGATGGCAAAATAATCAGGTGTGACGAAATCAATCGTCATGATGCCCCGAAGCCGTTCCTGCGCCTCCCCGACAATCTGTACTTGACGCTCCACCGCGTCGCGTTCCGGCATCAAAGCCTTACGATTGAGGAGCGCCCAACCGGCATATTGTACATTGGCGATCTCAAGCCGCTCTGCACCAAGGGAAAGCGCCAATTCGATAAAATCAGGAACCTCCTCCATATTATGCCGGTGGATCGGTGCATTGATTGTCAGCGGCAAGCCCGCAGCGCGAACCCGTCTGGCCGTTTCCAGCTTCTTTTCGTGTGCCCCGCGCGCATGACCGATTTTCTCAGTAGTCGCGGCAACAGCGCCCTGAAAACTCAACTGGATATGATCAAGCCCCGCATCGGCGAGTGCCTCGATACGTCCTTCGGCAATCCCTACCCCGGCAGTAATGAGATTTGTATAGACACCACGCCCGGCGAGACTGGCAACAAGCTCGCTCAAATCCGTCCGTAAAGTTGGTTCACCGCCAGACAGATGCACCTGAAGTACACCAAGGTCTGCCGCCTGTTCGAATAGCGCGATCCAGGCTGCGGTATCCATTTCCCGATTTGCCTTCAGGAGCTCAACAGGGTTCGAGCAATAGGCACATTGTAGCGGGCAGCGGTGCGTCAATTCTGCCAGCATGCCAATCGGAGGAAGCACAGGGTCTGTCATAGCGTCACCAGGAACTTGTCGGACCATTCTTGCAGGAAGGCGCTAACGTCGGGTGCAATTTCTTCCCGATCCGCCGCATATTGATCGGCGAGAGATGTTATCAGCTGCGCAACCGTAAGGCGGCCGTCACAGAGCCGTAAAATGTCGAGGCTGACTTCATTTGGCCAGAATACTTTTTCCGGCGACAACAATGCCCAATCCTCGCGCACTCCATCATATTGCAATCGCACATGTGGCCTTAGCATGGGCCGCGATTGCATCGACACGATGGCACGGGAGCGGGTTGTTTCAATCATGCGGGCTCCGGCACGAAGGCACCGGGCGGTATATTGCCCTTTTCTCCGTAAGCATGAGCCAGCGCATCAAGCATGGCCCAGAGCACGTCACATTTGAAGACGAGCGAGTTGATCACCGCCTGCTGCTTTTCAGCATTATTGGCGTGTTTCATCACATAGGCGAGGGCGAAATCGGAATCGCGAGAGGCGAGTGCCGGTCGTTTGTCGAAATAGGCAAGTATATCCTTGGTCACGTACTCATATTTCGCCAGCATCGCCGGAACACGTTCGCTGATAATGACCGGAGAGAACAGCTCGGTCAGCGATGATGCAACCGCTTCGAGCAATGTGCGGTTTGTGCAATAGGTGAGGTAAGCGCCGACGGCAAAGCGAGTGGCTGGCAGTACGAGCTTTTCGCTTTTCACCATATCTGCATCAAGCCCCAGACCGGTGGCCAGCTTGAGCCAGCGCGCGATACCGCCATTCCAGCCATCGTCACCGTCATGGTCTTCTATACGCTTGCGCCATTCGGCGCGAAACTCCGGGTTCTCCGAGCGCATGATGATGGCAGCATCCTTGCGCGGGATGACCGACTGGTAGGAATAGCGGTTAAGCGCCCAGGCCTGCATTTGCCCCTTGGTCAGGGCTCCGCTTGTCATCTGGTGATGCAGGGGATGACGATTGTGATAGCGTGCAGCACCTACAGCGCGCAGGACCTCTTCAAGCTGTGCCGGGGACAATCCATTGCGTGCCGCTTCGTCAAATTCACTCAAAATCTGACCTCCATACCATCGAATGCTATTTTCCAACCCGCAGCGACGACGACTGCGTGTTCCGCCGACGCGGCGTCTAGAATGGGATTGGTGTTGTTGATGTGAACATAAATCCTGTTGCTGATGCCAAGATCCATCAACGCCGCCAGCGAGCCATCTTCCCCCGAAATGGATATGTGCCCCATCCGGGCACCAGTCTTTGTGCCGATGCCTGCGGTGATCATCTCATCGTCGGTATAAAGGGTACCGTCAAAGAGCAGGCAATCCGCCCGTTCCAGCTTTGACTTGAGCGCTGTATCAATGCGCGCGCAGCCAGGAATATAGAATGCAGACCGTACATCGCCTTTTGAGGAAAGGCGGAGCCCTATTGTATCGCCATCCTGAGTACCAAAGCCTTCTGCCGCCTTGGTCTGATCTTCAAGGAACAGTGCCACCTTGCCGGGCACCGTAAAAGTATCGACGGCGATGCCTGTGGATTTTCCCGTTGCATCGAGAATATCCGTTTGCGCACCAATCTTCAGTTCGCGGCGATCAACGATTGACCGGTCAAGAACGTTGAAGATGGAATTACCTTCAAGCACCTCAAGAACACGCCCTGTTGCATAGAGTGCGAATGGTTCACGTTCGCGCAAACTAAGCAGCCCGGCAATGTGGTCAACATCAGCATTGGTCAGAACCACCGCTCGTATCGGTGTTGCGCGAAAAGGTCCGTTTTCCGGCGGTTGAAGTTCAGGTGTCGCCGCGATCTGCTGGCGTATATCGGGTGAGGCATTAAACAGCACCCAGTCTACGTTGTTCACACTGGCAGCAAGACTGGACTGGGTTCGGGGACGAAAATTTGTTCCACCATTCCACGCACCGCGGCTTAATCGATAATTGCAATTCCATTGGGGGAACCCGCCTCCGGCCGCGGAGCCGATTATTTTCAATCGCATGGCAGGCAAATCCCCAAACAGCCGGAAATCACTTTCCAGAATAATGCATGAAATCAGGAACTCGCCCTGCGCGATTCATCACGCAGGGCGAAGATTGGAGATTACTTCTTGGTCTTCAGTTCAGCGGGCATGTAACGTGTAAGTTCCATACCAGCTGCAACCTGACACATGGTCGGTTTTGTCCAAGTTTTCTTCATGCTCGTCTCCTTTTATTCGAAGACCACCAAGGTGATCCTCCGCCGCCATCGTACGCCATCATGGCGCAAGATTGAAATTAATGGGGTTCATTTTTTTGTGTAACCTGCCCTGCCGCAATCCAGCCATCAGTGCCAAGCGGATACCAAAACACGGACTGGTATCCCCATTCGACTGCCCTTTTGGCGGCATTCCACGACATCCAGCAGTTCTCCATACAGTAAAAAAGCACCCTTCTTTTCTTGTCCTGACCGAGACGCGACTCCAGCCCCTTGCGGAAATAGTTTTCGGTCTCCTTGTTCAAAATTCCGTAGCCGACATTCGCCAGCCAGATGCTCCCTGGAATATCTTCCCGAACCTTGTCTTTCCACACAGTCCCGGCCGGAAGGTTCGCCGGTTTAGGATCATGCGGCAGAACATCGATAAAAACTGTCGATTTGTCTTTCCATAGAGCAATTACCTCATCCGTCGTTACGACCGTCGCTCCCTTTAACGTCACCGGCACCGGTGCGCGGTAGACCTCAGTCCTATACTCTTCTGGCTCTGGTGCATTCTGTTCTGCACCAGCTCGACCGGCAGCTACATTGATCAAAATGATCGCCGCGGCGAAACAGTTCCATATCGCTTTGCCCAACGGGCTATTGCGTGATCGGCTTGTCATTTTCGTCCATCAATGGAACATGGTATTCAAGTAATATCCGATTGATCTCAGGTTGGTTCTCCTTGATGACCTTGTTTAATGTGCGCTTCCATTCCTGATCGGACGGGCGCACACCCATCGTGATCCGGTACGCCATATGCCCGGACTTTTCTTTTGCCAGCGAGACCACCGCCAGATCTGGATTGATCTCGTTCGCATAATAGCCCGCCATCGGTCCCCAAAGGATCGCCACATCTATCGTGCCTTTCATGAGATCCTTGATCATGACATCCGCCATGGATGGCGCGAGCCTTGTATCCACCATCAGGGGATAGGGAAGCACATTGCGCATATAACCAACCTTGGCGAGATTGGCCGCTGGGGGTGTTCCGGCAACAACACCGATCTTCTTGCCTGCCAGCTTTGTGTCTTCAATCGACATCACATCGTCCAGCCCAGCATTCTTCTTGAAGAGCATGACATAGGTCGAGCGATAGTAAGCATTGGTATTCTGTACAAGCTCATCACCCTGTGCATAGCCCATGATGATATCGCAATGGTTGGATCGCAGTGTATTGCGAACAAAGCCGGTCGCCATGGGGTACCATGTATAGGCCACCGACTTACGTCCGGTTTTGGCAGCGACCAGTTCCGCCAATTTGTTTTCAAATCCTTTGCCGCTTTGATCGGAAAACGGCATATTTGAAGGATCGGCACACACACGTAGTACGTCCGGGTCAACAAGTTCACCAGCGGCTCCTAACCCTGCCCCCTGTGCCAGAGCACCCGAGGGTATGGCGATACCCATTGCTATCAGCAACGCGACAAACCAATGCCGGAGAGGCCTTGTATGCTGCGTCATCTCATCCACCCATACATGAATCTTCCGCCTGCTTGGCGGCGGCGGGCTTATCTTCATGCTTTGCGGGCCGTCCTCGCGGAAGGTCACCCACAGCACGCGAGCGCAGATAGACGTAAAGATCATCCATGTAGCAGTAGACATTCTTGTTATCGCCAAAAGCTGGCATCACTTTGTCATTGCCATTGCTCAGGTTTTTACGGCCACCAGCAACTATTCCCATAAAATCGGCATAGGACATCGTCTTGAGTGAATTGGCGAGAACCGGCGCAAAAGATGACCCAGCACCATCCGCTCCATGGCAGACATTACATTCCGAATTGAAGCGGCGATAACCGCTGTAGGTATACCAATCGACAGTTCCATCCGGTTGTATCTTGAATGTGGGATTTCCGTCTTTGTCGGCATATTTACCATTATCTTCAGAAGCAACCGCAGCAGCTGCCTTGTCGTCGGCGTAGCTGCTACCTTGTCCCATCAGGAGAGCAAGAGCAGCTGTAACGGTCAGAAGTGTTGTTCGAATCTGCATCCGGTAACCTCGCATTCACTCCATCGGAGCAACACCTCGCAGTGTCGGCTCAACGGCTATGATTGATCATTAATTGTCGGTCAGGTGACACGAGGGGCCCGGCCTCGTTAAAACCGGGCACCCTGTTTTGGTGTCAATTCGCCCCTATTATTCGGGGACCGCAAAGACGGTCAGCTGACCGCCCAAAGCCGTATAGTCGGAGAGACCAGCATAACCGCCGACCGCACCCAGACCATCCGTGCCTTTTGTCAGGCCGGCCGCAAGACCGATACCAGCCCAGCCACCAACACCGGACAGAACGGCAACATATTGTTTGCCCTTGTGTTCATAGGTAGTGACATTGCCGATAATGCCGGAAGGAGTCTTGAATTTGTAGAGTTCCTTGCCAGTCTTATCGACTGCCTTCAGATAGCCTTCAAGTGTACCGTAGAAGACCACATCGCCATCGGTGGCAAGCGCGCCTGACCATACCGAAAACTGCTCGGGCTTGGACCAAACGATTTCACCCTTTGCCGCATCCCAGGCAATGAAGTTACCCATGCCGCCATGGCTGTTTGGAGCAGGATACATGGAAAGCGTTGCGCCGATATAAGGCTGACCGGCGGTATAGCTGACCTTGTAAGGCTCGTAATCCATGCAGACGTGGTTGGTCGGTACATAGAAGAGTTTCGTCTTCGGGGAATAAGCTGCAGGCTGCTGATCCTTGGTACCGAGAGCAGCCGGGCAAATACCCGTTGTGTTGACGTCTTCACCCTGTTTTGCCGTTGAGTACTTATCAACAACGACAGGACGGCCATAGTCCTTGCTGTTCTTGTCCATAACGACTTCAGTCGCCCAATTAACAGCCGGATCGTACTTCTTGGCAACCAGAAGTTCACCGGTCGCCCGGTCCAGCGTATAGGCAAAGCCATTGCGGTCGAAATGCACGAGAACATTACGATCCTTGCCGTCGATCTTGATACCGTCTGCCAGGATCATCTCGTTGACACCGTCATAATCCCACTCATCATGTGGGGTCATCTGGTAGAGCCATTTTGCCATGCCCGTATCGGCATCGCGAGCCATAATGGTCATGGACCATTTGTTGTCACCCGGACGCTGGCTTGGATTCCATGTGGATGGGTTACCCGTGCCATAATAGATGAGGTTCAATTTGGGATCATAAGAGTACCAACCCCACGTTGTTCCACCACCGATCTTCCACTGATCGCCTTCCCAGGTTTTTGTGCTGGAATCTGCGCCCACTGGTTTGCCGAGCTGTGTTGTCTTTTCCGGATCAATCAACGTGTCCTTGTCAGAACCAATTGACCACGCACGCCAGGCTTGCTTGCCATCCTTGATATTATAGGCAGTCAAAGCACCGCGAACACCAAATTCACCACCGGAAATGCCGACGATGACCTTATCTTTTACCACCATTGGAGCCGATGTACCGGATTCACCTTTGCTGCCGTCGGCTGCTTCGCCGTTTTTCACGGACCATTCAGGTTTTCCGGTCTTTGCATCGAGAGCCACAAGTGTTGTGTCTGCCTGATAAAGGAAGATCTTGCCATCACCATAGGCTACGCCGCGATTAACGGTATCGCAGCACATGATGGGAATAACATTTGGGTCCTGTTTGGGCTCATACTTCCATAGGATCTTGCCGTCATTGTTCAGGTCAAGCGCATAGACTGTATTGGGATAGGGCGCATGGACATACATGACATCCCCAATGATGAGCGGACCACCTTCGTGGCCGCGCAGCACGCCTGTCGAAAACGTCCAGGCGACCTGAAGGTTCTTGACGTTATCCTTGTTGATTTTATTAAGTTTTGAATATCGGGTATTGGCATAATCGCCGGTCTGGATTGCCCAGTCCTTGGAATTGGAAATCAAAGCTTGCAAATCGTCATTGGCTAATGCTCCTCCCGCCAATGAAAGCGATAGAGAAAAACTAGCCAATAATCGTAATAAATTCTTGTGTACACGCATTTTGAGTCCTCCCTAAGTTCACATTTATGAACCATCGGACGGAGCCGTTAATTCTAGCGGTCCGCGCCATTAGCTCACGCAAATGGGGAAGTATTTCCGGCAGCGTGTCACGACCTAAGCCAGGCGCGCAGAGGGCACCGTTACTGCCCACCCCGCTTGGCCTACGAAGACTGTCACCACTCCCTTGACGGTAACGTCCTTGAAGCCGGAAACAAGATGACGATAGGAGAAAGAATTGCATTAGGCAAGCATGTTTATAAATTTATATTTTCCGCACTGCAATATATGCATTTTGCGTCGCAACACATTTCATATTTTTGGATTTTATTCTGAATGCTACATGAACGACATAATTTGATACTTTAATACTGGACAATTCTTACTAATCAATATTATTATTTGCTATCTATTTGAAAAATTTACGTTTCACCAGCGTGAAGGCGAAATGACAATGTCAGCATCAAAAATCCTGCAATCAGGCCTGTTAGCAATCGCAGCAATTGCATATTCTTTGCCGGCAAAGTCAGCGACGGATTATCCCACTTCGACACTTGCCGAATACGTTTATGGCTGCATGAAGGCCAATGGAGAAAACCGGGATTCGCTCCAACGATGCTCATGCTCAATCGATGTTATCGCCTCCGTCATTTCCTATGATCATTATGTTGCCGCCGAGACCTACAAATCGATGGGACTGGTTCCCGGCGAGAATGGTGCGCTCTTTCGCGAAAGTGCCCCAGCCAAAGCCTCCATCACAGAACTGAAAAGGGCTCAGGCGGAAGCCGATATTCGCTGCTTCTAAATCCTGGGCTTGGACTCCTGCAAACCCGATGATTCGAGCGGCCATTCATCCCGAAATTTCTTGCCTTCGGTATCGGCCGCTTCAACCTTGATATCCTCCCCCGGCTTCGCATCAAACTCGAAACGAAAATTCGGATCTTCCGAAATCGAAATCCCTCCTTCCATAGACATGATCAACCGGTCGCCCTGCGACACGGTCAGCCCCTGAATGAAGTGCGCAGGTATGTAGTATCGCGTCACCTGATCCATCTGCAGTCCTGAGTTGTTGGGATGACGGATCATCAGCTGCATTTCGGTTGCACGGGTCATCGATGCCAGACCAGTTGTCTTGGCGGGAAACACACGCAGTTTCATCTTGCCGAGATTAGCAAGCGCCTCATCAGTGTTTTTCATGGCAGGAGCGGAACATCCGCCAGACGCCTTCACATAAGTTTCGGTCATGTGAAGCTTGCCGTCCTCCGTTTCCGCGATGGCTCGCACATAGGAATAAGCATTGACCCGCAGCCGTGTGGCCAGATGGGTCACGCCAGCATCAGGACCGAATTTGAATACAGCAGCAACTGGTGATGGATTTTCGTCGACGATCAAGGTCACGGCTTTTATACGGCCGGAAGCGGCGTCAGTTTTAAAATGCAAATCGACTGGTACTATTGCCGCATCTTCGGCGCGCTTGGGTGCGTCGATTGTCACAATACCATTCGCGGCCTCAATAGACTTCTGTTCGAAGACGTCGCCCTTCAAGCTGTTCCAGGTGGTGCTTTCGGGAGGGCCAGCATTTTGCGCCCAAACAGGAAAAGGCAATGCCGAACCAAAAAACGCAAAGAGAACAACGGCAACCAAGGGGTTACGCAGCTCAATTGTTGCAAACATCGTGTTCTGCCTCCACCAAGGATAACTTTGGCGGTGCCCGGCTGACACAGACTATACCATCTTCCCGAACGATCTGGCAAATACCAACATTACCGGATCATTCCCATTCAAGTTCAGCGAATGCAGCAGTAGCATTGCGCTGATTGTACTCATCAAACAGTTTCCAGTTTGGACGTTCACTTTCTCCGGCCGATTTGACCGCATCTGACATCGGCACACCATCAGCAATGGCTTTGCGTATATCGCGTACAAGCACATCAAAATATCGGCTTTCCGCTTCCAGCGCCTGCGGCCATGGCGACGATACAGGCCCATGCCCCGGCACCGCAACTTCTGCCTTGATCCCACTCAGGGTCGCCAGTTGCGCAATCCATCCAAGCAGAGATCCATCCATTGTGGGCAGATGGCCAATAAAACACAGATCTCCCGTAAAGAACGTCTTGGTTTGATGATCAAACACCGAAAGATCATTATCCGTATGCGCAGGTTTCCAAGCCTTCAAACTGAGCTTGCGATTACCAAGATCAACCTCTTCCTCGTCAGTTATGAGCTTGGCGGGAGGAACTATTCTGATATCTGCCATGAGAGCACTGCCCATGGCATCGCGATAACTCTGCAAGTAATAGCTACCGCGACTTTCCAAAGCCCGCGGCAGATTATGATGACCGACGATGATGGCCCCCGTACCTTCAAATGCAGCATTACCGAACAGATGATCGGGATGCATATGAGTGTTGATTAAATACCGGATAGGCCTGTCCGTTTGGGTTCGAATAGCAGCAATTAATGCCTTACCCTCGATCACACTACCGCCGCTATCGATGACAGCCACAGCCTCATCACCAATGATAAAACTAACATTGCAAATCTCACCATCATTCTGATCAGTCATCATCGCAGGCGTACCGGCAAAGGCGAATACACCCTCTGCGATCTGCTTGACCGGCAATGGACCACCATGTCCTGATTGTGCCATCGCCAATCGGGCATGGGACACGCCGCAACAGGCAAAGAGCACACCTGTTTTAAGGACGTCGCGCCGGGTCGCATAGCTCATGATCCGAAACCCTCACCAGCGAATTTCTCATTGAACGAGCGTAGCAGATCTGCTCTGACCTGCGCATTGCGGCTGTGCCGTGGCACTCTTATATCGAAGGTTCCAATGACGTGCGCCGGTCTATCGGAAAACACAATAATCCGGTCCGACAGCATGAGTGCCTCCTGTAGATTGTGAGTCACCATGAGTGCTGTTGTCGGCTGTTCTGACCAGACAGCCAAAAGCAGATTGCGAAGCTGCTGGGCTGTCGCCTCGTCCAACGAAACAAAGGGCTCGTCGAGGAGCAATACATCCGGCTCAATTGCCAGTGCCCGTGCAATGGCCACCCGCCGCGCAAGACCCAGAGACAGTTCGCCCGGATAAAACATCTGCATCTTGGACAGTCCCAAGACTCTGAACAGATTATCGAGACGAGTGTTCTTCAAGTGCTTTGGCAGAGCCAGCCTCACATTTTGCTCTACTGAACGCCAAGGCAGTAATGTCGGCTCTTGAAACACCGCGCCAATGCGAGGTTCTGCCAATCCGGGCAGTTGAACCACCCCCTTATAATCACCTTCAAGCCCAAGCAAGATGCGTAACGTCGTCGTCTTACCGCATCCGGAGGGCCCAAGAATGCAGGCAAACTCATTCTGTTCCACCTCGAAATGCAGATCACGCAGCACATCAATCGCTTCACCGTTTGATGTGCGAAATGACTTTCCCTGAATATCGACCTTAAGCCGTGCGGCGACGCCAACGTGTTGATGTGTGTTCAAGGGGTTGTACCACCACAAGTTCAATGAAAAGCATCACCGCAACAAATGCCAGCGTATAGGCCAGAATCGCCGCGACATCGAAGAGTTGAAAAAACAGATTGATCTGGAAGCCGATACCATTCGACCGGCCAAGAAGCTCAACAACCAGCACGATCTTCCAGATGAGAGAGACACCGGAACGCGAGGCTGCAGCGATATAAGGTTGCAATTGGGGTAACAGGATATGACGTATACGATCCAGTGACCGGAAGCGGTAGACCTGCGCCATCTCGGCATAACGCGGGTCAAGCGCGCGCGTTCCCTCGCGCATCGTCACAACCACATTGGGGATCTTGTTCAAAGCAACAGCGCCAATTGCTGCCGCCTCGTTCAGGCCAAACCAGATATAGGCAAGGACGATCACGACGAGCGCGGGAATATTCAGAAAAAGGATAAGCCAAGGATTGAAGAACCGGTCGGCGCGCCGGTAGCTGCCCAGAAAAACACCAATCACCGATCCGATTATCATAGCAAGGAAGAACGAGGCCGCGACACGCCACAGAGTGATCGCCAAATGATACGGCAGATCGCCACTCGAGGTTTCGCTAAGGAACCTTTGCAGAACCAGTAATGGCGCGGGAAAAGAGCGGCTTGGCCACAGCGTGGCGCCAATATGCCAGACGACTATAAGAGCGGCAAAAGACAACAACACCATGATCGGTGATGTCCATTGCCAAGACCGTGGCGGATGAACCGTCTTTGATCCCTCGCCCTGTCCGGTGGAAATCACTGTCATCTATTGGGCCCTCCAGAACGTACCTTCGGCCAGCATAATGGCTGAACCAACAAGCCGAGGGCCGCCGAGTTCAGCAAGAACCGCATAGAGCTTTTCCGCATCGGCTTGCTCGTCATCGACAGGACGAGCGGGAATGCCTTCACGATAGCGATCGCGCAAAATCTCGAGTTCGTGCCCTTCTGCCTTTATCACTGGCGCAAGCCTCTGCCATTCCACATCCGAATTGCCAAGAAGCGCCTTCGCATCACGACTGGCGCTTATGAATCCAGCAATGGCTTTGGGGTGGGTGTTTGCCCAGTTTCCATGAAATATATAACCGAGAGCCGACACGGCACCGGTGGCCCCGAGGGACTTCGCGGCATCACTGGTACTGATCAGCCTGTGAAAGCCGTTTGCCTCCAATCTCGCACAGAAATTCCAGAAAGTTAAAATGGCATCGAGTTCATTCTGCTGCGCCTTTTCTGTCAGCAATGGTGGGGCACCGTAGACAATCGTGTTCTGACCGGCCAAATCCAGAGACTGACGTTTGGCAAGTCCCTGAATGAGAAGCCAGCTCTTGTCGAGAGGTCCACCGGCAACGCCGATTTTCTTGTCCTTGAGATCAGCCAGACTTTTGATCGGGGACCCGTCCCGCACCATGAGAGAGCCTACCGAACTGGAATAGGGTGCGAAAGCCAAATCCTCGCCCGAGGCGCGCTGACGCGAAACCCAAAGCCAATCCGATACGATGATATCCACATCTCCCGCCATCATCGCGACATTGGTCGCGTCTTCGCTGGCGAAGAAATGAACATCGACATTCACGCCATATTTCTCATCAAGCTTGTGGTGTTTGATTGTGTCCAGCTCCCAGTTCACTGTACCGAATTTCAGCACACCTACACGCACGGTTTCCGCAGCATGGCTTTCAACGGCAAAGACGCTGCCAACAATGAACATGACCAGCAAGCACACGAGGAAAGAAGGGTGCCATTTAGCCATCAGCATCTCCGATCACAGCGTCATCTCATTGGTCGGATATGCACACTTCCAACGGGAAACGCGATATTTCGGATGCTCTTGCGTCCATTTGGCCATTTCGGCCGGCGCCAGAAACATGCAATTGAGAAGATTCCCTCTGTTCTCAAAATGCAGGCGCTCTTCCCGACAATTCGTCGGGTTCGACACAAGACAGACAGTTAAGATGAGCTCGATAAGATCCATTCGGCACCTCTCACCCCACTCCTATCCCCGCAATGCCCTCGATCATTCGAGGCCTATTGACGGGAGCTGAAGCCGGTCGTCGGATTTCTCAAGGTGCCCAATGAGAAATATCTTTTCAAATTACGGTTCCTGCACGTTGTCGTCAATCACACGCCGGAAGGAAAACGCAATCGTGATGCTGCGGCGTTATTTCCGCAGCATCACGATTGACTTATGCAATGCCACAGGTAACGTTTTGAAATGCTATGATCGCGAATTCATTAATAGAAAGATCAAGCTGAAATGGTGGCGCCAATGCATGGAAATTGGCACCAGTCTTCGTCTAGGGCACCCTTGGCGAAAATGAGGAAATGCCATGCGATATCCTGTACTACTGATTGGTCTGTCAGTTGCAGTTCTGTCCGTTATTCAAGCCCGCGCTCAGGATGCGGGAGATGCCACGGCTGGAGCAACAGTTTTCAAGAAATGTGCGGCCTGTCATGTGGCAGACACTGACAAAAACAAGGTTGGACCATCTCTTAATGGTCTATTTGGCAGAACCGCCGGTACACATCCCAACTTTAACTATTCACCCGCGATGAAGGCCGCCGGTACAGGTGGTCTGGTATGGGATACTGCAAGCTTGCGTGACTATTTGCATGACCCGAAGGCCAAAGTACCCGGTACGAAAATGGCTTTCCCCGGTCTGAAAGATGACACGGAAATTTCCAACCTCGAAGCTTATCTCAAACAATATTCAAAGTAACAAAGTTGCCGCCGGTTTGATAACCGGCGGCAATCCATTCAGACGTTCTCGCGCCATTTGATCGAACAGCCGACTGAGGCAAGCTGCTCACGCGGTCCTTGTCCAGACAGAGCAACCTGCTGCATGGCCTCGAACAAGTCCCGGCGCAGATCAGCTATGGCTTCCTGTTTACGCGATCCATCCAGACGCCCACGATATTGCAGCTCTGCGTTGGCGTTAAATCCAAAAAAGTCAGGTGTACACACGGCGCCATAAGCCCGCGCAACAGTCTGGTCCGCATCATGCAAATAATGAAAGGGAAACGCATTTTCCCATGAGAAGAGCTGCATATTCTCGAAGGAATCGGCGGGATAGGCCGCGGCGTCATTGGCATTGATGGCTACGAAACCAACGCCAAGTTTCTTGAGATCGCTTGCGTCACGCACAATGCGCTGGATGACAGCCTTAACATAAGGGCAATGATTGCAGATGAAGGCGACGACAAGTCCATTGTGCCCGGCCTGAGCCAGAATGGAATGTCTTTGGCTGTCCGCACCTATCAAATTTGCATCTAAAGCCTTCCAGCCGAAATCACAAAGAGGCGGTATCGCGGCCATTTTTTCTTACTCCCGTCATGCTGCCTCGTATTGCCTTGCATTGTCGGCGGCGTTCCGGATGGCAGCTATGTTATGAGCATAGGCCACCTTACCGCTTCCCCTAAAGATTGCAGACCCCGCGACAAGCACATCAGCTCCGGCTGCGGCAACCAAAGGGGCTGTCTCCGGCGTGACACCGCCGTCAATCTCGATATGGATAGGACGATTCCCGATCAGTGCCTTCAAACGCCGTGTTTTCTCAACGACCGATGGAATGAATGCCTGACCGCCAAATCCTGGGTTGACGGTCATCAGAAGGACGAGATCAAGCCGATCCAGTACATATTCGATGACAGTTTCGGGCGTGGAGGGATTGAGAGAGACACCTGCCTTTTTGCCAAGATTGCGAATGGTCTGCAGAGAGCGATCCAAATGCGGCCCTGCCTCTGCATGCACTGTGATGAAGTCACACCCGGCTTCAGCGAAAGCACCGAGATAGTCGTCTGCCGGTGCGATCATGAGATGACAATCGAATATAGCTTCGGTTCGATTGCGGATCGACTTTATTACCTGCGGGCCAAAAGTGATGTTCGGAACGAAATGCCCATCCATTACATCGAGGTGTACCCAGTCCGCTCCGGCTCCCACAATGTCTTCCACTTCTTCCCCAAGCCGGGAAAAATCGGCCGAGAGAACGGATGGCGCTATGAGTGTCTTGCGGTTCATGGTGTCTGATCCTCCGCAGAAGCCTTTGCAAATACGCGGCTACTCCTGATATCCGCAGCCGTGATCGTTGAGAGTGTCATGGCATCGGTTGGTCCACGGGATGCTTCGAATAGCCGGTTGGCATGACGCAGCCGAGCCCGGTCCAAGGCATTGCGGATGGAGCGGGCATTGGCAAAATGCGGCTGCTGCCGACGCCGTTTTATATAGTCGGCCATGATGGTGCGGCCTTCCTCATCGAAGTTGTAGTTCTGTTTGGCCAGCATGGTTTCAGCAATGCTCAGAAGCTCACCGGAGCTATAATCCGGAAAATCTATATGATGCGCGATGCGCGAACGAAAACCCGGATTGCTTTCGAAGAACTTGTCCATCCGATCAGCATAGCCTGCAAGAATGACCACAAGATCGTCACGCTGGTTTTCCATCACCTGAAGCAGTATCTCAATAGCTTCCTGACCGTAATCCCTTTCATTCTCCTGCCGGTGCAGATAATAGGCTTCATCGATGAACAGCACGCCGCCCATGGCTCTCTTCAATATCTCCTTGGTCTTAGGCGCCGTGTGACCAATATATTGGCCCACGAGATCGTCGCGCGTAACCGAGACGAGATGGCCTTTGCGGATATAGCCGAGGCGATGCAGGAGATCGGCCATACGCAGCGCCACAGTGGTTTTGCCAGTGCCGGGATTCCCACTGAAGCTCATATGCAGGGTTGGCGTCTCATGGGCCAGACCCATGCGTCGCCGCGCGCGTTCCACCAGCAGCAAGGCGGCTGTTTCCTTGATCCGTTGTTTAACCGGCTTTAGGCCAATCAAATCGCGATCAAGCTCATCCAGCACATCCTTGACACCCGATTCCACATACTCAGCACGCAGATCAACCGCCGCAGGAATATCCCTGTCAGTATCTGGAAGCTCCATATTTGAGACGTCAGCCATAACGTTGACCCGCCGGCTTGTCCGTCGCATAGGACCTTGTCGTGTAGCGGACCACACGGCCTTCCCCTTCCTGACGCGCAAGATGGAAACCCGGTTCTTCCTGCGGGCGATTGACGAGGAAGGACAGCTTCACCGACTCCCATCCATGGGTATTGTCAAAGGCAACCAAACGGATATAGCTGTCGCCATAAGCCTTGCGACATTCTTTCAATTCCATCATCAATGCGGCCGCATCCGGATTATCAAACATCGGATGCCCCCACATATCCCAATAGGTGTTGCGCGGGTGCGGGTCATCGGTGAACTCGAGACTGACCGCCCAGCCCTTATCGATGCAATACTGCACTTGCCGGGAAATCTGTTCGTCTGTCAGATCGGGCAGGAACGAGAATGCTCCCTGAGTAATACGCATGTCGTTTCTCCTATTCGGCTGCTGTTGCGGTCGGAACAAAATCCGGTGAATCAGTTGAGGTGTAGTTGAAGGAAACGTCCTTCCAGACTTCGAGTGCCTGCTGCAGCGGCTGACAGTTGCGAGCTGCCATTCGCAGAATTTCAGGGCCTTCACGCAAGATGTCGCGACCTTCGTTGCGTGCGAGCACCATGCATTCAAGGGCAACGCGGTTAGCCGTGGCACCGGCAGCGATCCCGAGCGGATGACCGATCGTGCCACCACCAAACTGCAGAACAACATCCTCGCCCAGAAGATCGAGAAGCTGGTGCATCTGACCAGCGTGGATACCACCTGATGCCACTGGCATCATTTTGTTGAGAGAGGCCCAATGCTGATCAAAGAACACACCGTTTTCGAGTCGCGTCGGGTTAAAGTCCTCACGGCAGATATCATAGTACCCGCGGGTTGTTGCCGGATCGCCCTCGAGTTTGCCGACGACGGTCCCGGCGTGAATGTGGTCCACACCTGCAAGCCGCATCCATTTGGCGATAACGCGAAATGAAACGCCATGGGACTTCTGCCGCGTATAGGTAGAATGGCCGGCACGATGTAGATGCAGGATCATGTCGTTGCGACGCGCCCACTTGGCCATCGACTGGATCGCCGTATAGCCGATGACAAGATCGATCATGACAATGTTCGAGCCCAGCTCCTTGGCGAAGTCTGCGCGTTCGTACATGTCCTCCATTGTCGCCGCAGTCACGTTGAGATAACTACCTTTGATCTCGCCTGTTGCAGCCTGTGCCTTGTTGACGGCTTCCATGCAGTAGAGAAACCGTTCGCGCCAATGCATGAAGGGCTGCGAATTGATGTTCTCGTCGTCCTTGGTGAAGTCCAAACCGCCCTTCAGCGCTTCGTAGACAACGCGTCCATAGTTGCGGCCCGATAATCCGAGTTTCGGCTTCACGGTTGCGCCGAGCAGCGGTCGCCCGAACTTGTCAAGGCGTTCGCGTTCAACGACAATACCAGTCGGTGGACCTTGAAAGGTTTTCACATATGCAACCGGCAGACGCATGTCCTCAAGGCGCAATGCCTTTAGTGGCTTGAAGCCGAAGACGTTGCCAATAATCGACGCGGTCAGGTTTGAGATGGAGCCCGGCTCAAACAGATCAAGATCATAGGCAATATAGGCAAAATACTGCCCTTCACCATTAGGAACGGGATCAACGCGATAGGCCTTTGCACGGTACTTCTCGGTCGCGGTCAGCCGGTCGGTCCAGACGACTGTCCAGGTTGCCGTCGATGATTCACCGGCAACGGCCGCCGCTGCTTCGATCGGATCAACACCGTCCTGCGGCGTGATACGGAAGAGCGCGATGATATCGGTGTCCTTCGGCTCATAGTCAGGCTCCCAATAGCCCATCTTCTTGTATTCCATGACACCAGATCTGTAGCGGTCCTTCCCTGTGACCGTTTCTGACTTGTTCGACATGATAGGTCCTTTCCGTTTCGTTCTAGGCTTATGCAGCCTGAGCTGCGGCGATTTGTGGATCGAGCTTGCCGGCGGCATAGCGTTTGGCCATGTCATCGAGACCAATGACCTTGATTTTCATGGCATGACCTGCCGTGCCGAACCGCTCGAAGCGATCCCGGCAAAGGTCGCGCATGGCATCCATTGCCGGTTTCAGGAATTTGCGTGGATCGAATTCAGCCGGATTTTCGATGGCGATCTTGCGGAACTGGCCGCTCATCGCCATGCGGCAATCGGTGTCGATATTCACTTTGCGCACCCCATGGCGGATGCCCCGCTCTATCTCTTCGACAGGCACCCCATAGGTTTGCGGCATCTCCCCGCCAAACCGGTTGATGATATCCTGCAAGGGTTGCGGCACCGATGACGAACCATGCATAACCAGATGCGTGTTCGGCAGTTTGCGATGAATTTCCTCGATCACGCCCATCGCGAGAATGTCGCCGTCGGGTGCCCGGGTAAATTTGTAAGCACCGTGGGACGTCCCACAGGCAATAGCGAGTGCATCAACTTTGGTGCGCAGCACAAAATCAACCGCCTGATCCGGGTCAGTCAACAACTGATCATGGCTTAGCGTACCGGTCGCGCCATGCCCGTCTTCGGCTTCCGCCTCGCCGCTCTCCAGCGAGCCAAGGACACCAAGCTCGCCCTCAACCGAGACACCAAGCCAGTGGGCTATCGAGGTCACCCGCTTGGTAATCCCGACATTGTACTCGTAGGAAGCCGGTGTCGCCGCATCCGCTTCGAGTGATCCATCCATCATTACCGAAGTAAAGCCATGCCGAACAGCCGTCATGCAGGTGGCCTCGTCATTGCCATGGTCCTGATGCATGCACACGGGAATGGTCGGGTACATCTCCACCAGTGCATCAATCATTCGCGCCAGCATGATATCCTTGGCATAGGACCGCGCGCCCCGTGATGCCTGGAGGATAACAGGCGCCTCGCAAGCCGCAGCCGCTTCCATCACAGCAAGACCCTGCTCCATATTGTTGATGTTGAAGGCCGGAACGCCGTAACCGTACTCGGCTGCATGATCGAGCAATTGCCGCAGTGTAATTCTGGCCATGATCAATACTCCTTTTCGCTGATGAGTTTGCGCGCAGTGGCAACAATGTTTTCGGGTGTAATGCCGAAATGGCGGTAGAGATCCGGCGCAGGCGCGCTGGCACCAAACCCCTGCATGCCGATGAAAGCACCCTTCTCACCGACCCAGCGATCCCAACCCAGACGGGCCGCCGCCTCAATACCGATACGCGGTGCAGCCGCCAGAACAGACCGGCGATAGGCTGGAGTTTGTGCCTCGAACAGTTCCCACGACGGCATGGAAACAACAGCCGCCGCAATCTTGTGCTGACCTCGCAAAATATCGGCAGCAGTACAGGCAATCTCAACTTCAGAACCAGTGGCCAGCAATGTCACAGCACGAGGTTCAGCTGTTTCACGCAGCACGTAAGCGCCGCGCGCCGAACGGTTCTCCTCAATATGAGCGTGACGCAGCATTGACAGATTCTGACGCGAGAGAACGATGACGCTTGGCCTATCCGTATTTTTGAGTGCAAGTTCCCAGCATTCAGCTGTCTCGATGATGTCCGCCGGACGGAACACATTCATACCGGGTGTGGCCCGCAGCATGGCCAGATGTTCGATCGGCTGGTGGGTGGGCCCATCTTCGCCGAGGCCAATCGAGTCATGAGTCATGACATAGATCACCTGCTGTCCCATCAGCGCTGAAAGACGCATGGCGCCCCGCGCATAATCTGCAAATGCCAGGAATGTTCCTCCGTAGGGAATAAAGCCGCCATGCAGCGCAAGACCGTTCATCGCGGCGGCCATGCCATGCTCACGAATGCCGTAGTGAATGTAACGACCAAAGAAATCACCGGGCGCAATATCGAGCATCCCCGGCGTGACGGTCAGGTTCGAGTGCGTCAGATCAGCGGACCCGCCAATTGTGAGATCTGTGGCGGTATTAATGACCCCAAGCACCATTTCCGAGGCCTTGCGTGTCGCAACCTTTGTTGCCTTCTCCACATGCTCGCGGCGAAAAGCGGCGAGTTCCTCAAATACTGCAATTGGTATCTGTTTCTGCACCGCTTGCTTGAGGTCCTCGCCCTTTGATGATGCTGCCATCCGCACGCACCATTCACGCCGCTCGTCAGCGCCTCGACGTGCAACATCGCGCCACGTCTCAAGAATGTCTTCCGGAACGGCGAAGGGTTCATATGGCCAATCTATTGTGAGCCGTGCAGCGGCAATTTCCGACGCACCAAGCGGAGCGCCGTGTGTCTTCTCAGTGCCCTGCAGGTTGGGTGCTCCTTTGCCAATAATCGTACGGCATGAAATCAGCGACGGAGAATTTGATTCCCTTGCATGGGCGATTGCCTTGGCAATCTCATCATAATCATGGCCGTCAATATCCTGCACATCGAAGCCGGCCGCCGTAAAACGGGCCAATTGATCTGTGGACGTTGAAAGCGATGTCGGCCCGTCAATGGAGATCGAATTGTTGTCCCAGAACACAATCAGCTTCGAAAGCTTTAAATGCCCTGCAAGGTCGATAGCCTCGTGGCTGAGGCCTTCTTGCAGACAGCCGTCTCCAGCGATGACATAGGTGTAGTGATCAACGATATCCGGCCCAAATCGGGCAGCCAGCATGCGCTCGGCCAGCGCCATGCCGACAGCCGTGGCTATGCCCTGTCCGAGCGGCCCCGTCGTCATTTCAATACCCTGCGCGTGACCGTATTCCGGATGGCCCGCCGTCTTTGCCCCGATCTGACGAAAACGCTGCAGCTCTTCAACCGGCATATCGGGGTACCCGATCAGGTAATGCAGCGCATATTGCAGCATGGAGCCATGACCGGCGGAAAGGACAAATCGGTCACGATCCGGCCATTGCGGATGTAACGGATCAAGCTTGATAAACCGCTTGAAAAGAATTGTGGCAACATCGGCCATCCCCATAGGCATACCAGGGTGGCCCGAATTGGCCTTCTGGACACTATCCATGACCAGGGCCCGGATTGCATTCGCCATATCCCGATCAGAGGCAACTTCCGCATCCGGGGCTTCTTGAAGCAAAACTTGAGTGTTCATCGTCTTCTCCTCACGAGGCTCGGTTTTTGCGCTCAATCAACTGCATGATCAGCGGTGTCAGGATGAGTTGCATTGCCAGGTCGAGTTTGTTGCCCGGCACAACGATCGAATTGGCTCGCGACATGAAGGAGTCGTGAATCATTGAAAGCAGGTACGGGAAGTCGATCCCGCGCGGCCGCGCAAACCGGATAACCAGCATCGATTCATCCGGTGTTGGTATCCAACGGGCAATGAACGGGTTGGACGTATCGACGATCGGCACACGCTGGAAGTTGATATCCGTCAACGTGAATTGCGGCGTGATATAGCGGACATAGTCCGGCATTCGGCGCAGGATAACGTCCATGACCGCCTCAGTGGAATATCCCCGCGTTGAGCGGTCGCGATGGATCTTCTGAATCCATTCGAGATTAATAACCGGCACGACGCCAATCTTGAGGTCCGCATGACGGGCAAGATTGATGCCGTCTGCTACAGCACAGCCATGCAGCCCTTCATAGAACAGCAATGTGCTCGGCGGAAAGTCGCGCCATTCGGTGAATGTACCAGCCGGCGCGCCATATTGCTGGGCTTCATCGTCATCATGAATATAGGTCCGGGTTTGGCCGGTTCCTTTGCGGCCATACTGTTCAAAGACCTCGTCAAGCTTGGAGAGTTCATTCGCATCGACATGAAAATGCGTGAAATTGGGATTTCCCTTCTTTTCCTCTTCCGCAACTTTTGCCTTCATGGTGTTGCGATCAAATTTGTGGAATGCATCCCCTTCGATAAAAGCTGCTTCAATATTCTCCCGACGAAAAATCTGTTCGAAGATCCGCTTGACCGACGTTGTTCCAGCGCCAGATGAGCCTGTAATGGAGATAATTGGATGTTTTGCAGACATGATTGATCTCCCTCCCTCAAGCCCTGAACAGGCCACGATTACTGAACAGTGGCGCACGCTCACCAATATTGCTGGGTTCGCTATGGTAGCGACTGATCCGGGCTACTTCCCGCACCGAGCCGAAGACGAAGGGAACCCGTTGATGCATGGCCTTGGGCATGAGATCGAGAATGCGGGTCGAAGTATCCGTCGCTCCCCCACCCGCCTGTTCGATGAGAAACGCAATGGGGTTCGCCTCATAGATGAGACGGATACGACCATCGCCATAGCCCTTGCGCTTATCGCCGGGATAGAGAAACACACCGCCTCGCATAAGAATGCGGTAGGCCTCGGCAACCAGTGATGCGATCCAACGCATGTTGAAATCACGTTCGCGTGGACCTTCGCTGCCCTTCAGACAGTCATCCATATAGAGTTGAACGGCCTCGTCCCAATGTCGATAGTTAGCCGCGTTGATGGCAAACTCATGCGCCTGACTGGCAATAACAATGCTGTCATAGGCTTGTACAAATGTGCCAAGTCGACTCGAGAAGACAAAGGCATGCGTCCCGTTACCAAGTGTCAGAACAAGAGCCAGTTGCGGACCGTAAATGAAGAACCCTGCTGCGAGCTGGCGATCGCCCTTCTGAAAGAATGAGGCGACGGGCTCGCTGCTCGGATCGCCAGCCACTGGGAGAATGGAGAAAATAGTTCCTATCGATACATTGGTATCGATATTGGATGACCCATCGAGTGGATCGATAGCCAACGCCAATGGAGCAAGAGGATTCAACAGCGCCGGATGCATCAACTCTTCAGAGCCGTATAGAGCGACTGGCGCCTGCCGCATTGCTTCAAGAAACATGTCGTCTGCGAAGACGTCGAGCGCCTTCTGCGGATCGCCATCAGCATTCTTGCCACCGGTGCTGCCGGAAAAAGCCTTTCCGAGTGCCCCCTGATTGATGACACTGCGAATCTTGACCGCAGTCAAAGCAAGTTGGCGTAGCACCGCCGCAACCGACGTGCGCAATGGGTTATTATGTTCCGCATAGGATCCAAGAAAGGCGTCTAGCGTCGCCGTGGTCATGGTCGTCCTCCCGTGCCTGGTCGTCTTGCGCGCCAGACTTCAGGACTATGGGACCATCAACGGATCACTAAGTAAAATTTATTATATTTACCTTATAGATAAAATTCATTAAGTGTGGGTGATGCGCAATTTGAATCTCAAACAGTTACGGGCGATACAGGCGATCAAGCAGCATGGAACCATTGTAGCTGCCGCCAATATGTTAGGGCTGACACCTCCTGCGGTAACAATTCAGCTCAAGCTTGTTGAGGAGGAAGCCGATATTGTCCTGTTTGATCGCACCAATGATGGTCTACGTCCGACGGCTGCCGGACTAGCATTTTTGGATGCAGCCCAGATGATCGAGGAAAGGCTGCGCCTGCTCCATGACGAGATTGACGCAATCAAAGGTCTGCGGGTCGGCACGTTATCTCTTGGAGTTGTATCGACGGCCAAATATTTTGCTCCTCAGCTCATGGCGACATTCGGTAAGGAACATCCTGATATTGCAATCAAGCTGATGATCGGAAACCGCGCGGAGATCATCGACAGTTTGAAAAGTCACGGCGTCGATCTTGCTCTGATGGGCCGGCCGCCCAAGGAAATTCCGCTGCGATCTGCAGTTTTCGGCGATCATCCACTGGTCATGATTGCCGCGCCGGATCACCCGCTGGCCAATTGCCGGGATATAACGAAAGAACGTATCGCGCTGGAACATTTCCTTATCCGTGAACCAGGGTCCGGCACGCGTATATCTCTGGAGATTTTCCTGAGCGAGTTGCCCGGACGCATAGATGACCTCGGCACCGAAATGTCTTCCAATGAGACGATCAAACAGGCCGTTATGGCCGGACTTGGCATTGCGTTCATCTCAGCGCACACGATCGCACTGGAGCTTGAAGTCGGCAAGCTGGTGATACTTGATGTAATAGGCATGCCTATCCGCCGTCAGTGGTTTTCCGTCATGCGCACGGACAGGACGTCGTCGCCAGCCATGCGCGCATTTCAGGACTTCCTCAACCGCAAGGGTGCGCAGTGTCTGCCATCTATAGATCGTCTTTACCCAATGGTGGGGTAGTTTGCGGGAATAGTGGTGCCAGCGGCCAGCTTTGGTGATCCGCACGTCAATTCGCCGCTCGGCCTCAACACATGCATTCGCGCATAAACGCTCGATTGTCGTGATTAAAGGCAGGATATCCTCCTGCACTTCTCCGTAAGCCGGCAAGCCAAGCATCGCGGTCTTTTTTTGAAGATTGTTAAAGTACTGACAACTGGTCTGTCTGCGAGCAGCCGTCCCCAGCAACGCTTCTTCCGGCAGTCCAAATTGTGAGCCGATGTAAACCGCACCCTAAAATGGCCAACGGTAAACCCATTCATAGCTGGTTCATATTCGTTTTGAAATATATTCGAGAAGAGAACAATGGAGAGAATTATTATAGCATCGATGTTCTGGAGAGTGCCCCCCTGGTCGATTTTTAATCTGAGTGCGCAAACTCAATGCAAGCATTGCGTCAAAGGAGGGTTTCACAAAACCATATCAGTATATGTGGACATCGAATTGAACCGAAAGGGTACACAGGCAGGTACGTTCGTACTGCCCTATAGCGAGCAGTCCAATACCGAAATGAAAACAGGCGGGTGTGCGGCAATATTCAGTGCTTGCAGATCACGTGAGGTCGGCCATGCCCTACAAAAATGATCTGGATGCCACCAAGCGCGAACTTATTTTGGATGAATTGGCGCGGATATCAAACTCTGAATTGTTTCGGAATTCGATTCAAGCGCGCAAGTTCCTGAGCTACGTTGTACACGAAACGATTGAAGGACGCGCTTCAAGGATAAAATCGTACTCGATTGGCCTCGAGGTTTTTGGCCGCCCTTCAAGCTTTGACGCATCCCATGATCCAATCGTAAGAACGGCAGCAAATAGACTTCGGGCTACGCTTGATAAATATTACAGCGATTTTGGCCAATATTCACCAGTTATCATAAGCTTGCCTAAAGGGAGATATGTTCCCGCATTTGATTTCCAGAAACCGAACGCGGTTGAGCCTCTTCCCCCAGTCAAAGTACCAATGCAGCAGGCCATTATATTTGAGCCGCGCATTGAAAAGACACATGAATCTCCTTGGCTGCTTATATCCCTAGCGGTCGGCTTGGCTGCGCTGTCACTGATATGGCTCAACTACACCCCGAAACCTCATCAAGGGAAAACCACAATCATCGTACAGCCTGTTAGCGCTGTTAATCAAAATCCTGAAGCTGTCACTTTGGCACGGGCAACGGCAGATCAACTCGTAAACAAATTAAAGAATTACGGCAGTGTTGATGTTGTCGACGCATCTGATTTTCAAGCTGCATCTAATTTGATTGAGAGCCAGAAGAAAAAGGCAGCCATAGAAGATGACCTGTTTTCATTGACAACAGCCTATCAGGAACACAACGAAATCTTATCCGTTTCGTGGCGCCTGATTGACCTGCGTTCGCAAAAAGTAGCGTGGGCTGCGCAGGAAAATATATCGCAGATCGCTTCCAATAAGGCTGATGATATTGCCAACACCATAACAAGCAAATTGCTCGGCACTGAAGGGGTTGTTCCCGTTTTGCTCGACCGACTATATGGGAATACCAATGATGCACGCCAATGTTTGTCGAGGTCTCAGCGGCAGGCCCTTTTCTACGATGACAATTTGCAAGTGGACATCCAGCGGTGCCTGGAAGATGCCGTCCTGGAGCAGCCAGAAGATTCTGAATCTTGGGCTCTGTTAAGTCTCACATATTATAACAGTGGTCGTACCGCTGCATCGTTAGGTAACGACCCGAGCGTCTATGATCAAAAGCAGCATGCAACGGCGGATCGGGCGAGAGATATCGCGCCGACATCATTTCTCACACTTCAAGCACTCATGTTTGCAGCTTATGCAGGCGGGCAATTTGACATGTTTGATGAAATTCGCCGAAAATTACTGGACCGATTTGGAGGAGACCCACATCTCAAAATAAGAATAGGGCATGCACTTGCAGCCATCGGTCGCTTCGACGAAGCGTTGCCTTTGGTCAAGACAGGTATTGAAGAAGCGCAGACAACAGTCGGAATCGGTTTCCTTGTCCAATCCTATTATGCATATTCAAAGCATAATTATGAGGAGGCTCTCAATCTGATCCAGCGCGTTGGCACAGACGATTATTACATGATACCCCTCATGAAGGCAGCAATCCTGGCCCAATTGGGTCAAACAGAAAAGTCCCATGAAGCGAAGGCTCTGTTATTAAAACTACGGCCCGGCTACGAGAAGAATTTTTACTTCGATTTCCTGCATAAGAAAGTTGCACCGGAATATTTTGAGCCAATCGCTGATGGTCTCAGAAAGGCAGGCTTGGACATTATCCCCATGAAGCCAAGCCTTACAGTCATGCCTTGAATATTATTGCGGGCGTTACGAGCATACTCGCCTCCTACGCGCCAAGGCCTGGGTCCGCGACCTCACGTCTGATGATATAATTGGCTGACTGCTTTTTCGGCCGCCATTTTCTTGATGGCAAACCGGCTGGACGTGAAGTCATAATACATATCTTCGAAATCCTGTAGAATTTCGATTGCTCCGCCGCCCAGGGAATGAAATCGCACGAGACCAAGATTTTCACAACGTTCCATCATCCGCCGAATGTGGGATCGTGATACATTTAAAGACTGTGCAATGGACTCATAGCGGAATGGCACAATCCTATTGCCATCGCTAATGCTTATGGTGTCGGCAATCATGAGCTTCATCAGCATTTCATTGCCAACGGTGCTTTGAGAGAACAATCGAATTTTGTTGAATTTGTCGCAATTGACGATGTTTTTAATATATTCCAATTGCACTTTGGAAAGAACGCGCCCTACGAATGAATCGTTTTCATATAAGTAGTTTACAATATGCAAATCGAATAATTCATCGACTACAATTAGCTCATTGTTACATATGACATACAGGACATTCTCCAGCGAAACGCTTGGAACCAAATTCTTTATTCTTTTATCAGAATCGGACACATTTTCCGCAACGTATCCCGTACGCTTAAGCAAGCCTACCAGCGCGAGTACCTTGTTCGGGCCAGCTATATTGTTAGTGCTGGCGAATTTCTGCAATTGAGTAAGAGTTGCCGCTCCGTGGTTAAAATGCAATCTGAGCAACTCAAGCACAATCAAATAATTGACCTCTACCCCCAGAACCCTGTTTAGATATTTGTTTGCCTCAAAAACCTTGATGTAACGCTCTGCATACACCTTAAATACTGCATGGAATCGAGTGTGCTCCCGTATCACCGCAGCCTCCCGGTCAAGCAACAAAGTCGTTGACATTTTGTATGAGCCCTTTGGTTTCTTCAGAGATCGAAACTATGTTGCGCGCCCTATAAGCATCCTCAACAATGCGCAGCTATGTCGGATTGAACAGCGCAATAATGATTGCACTCCAGAAACAAACGCCAATAAGAGCCAATAAATACCAGAACGCGAGGATTCCAATTTGATCACGGATTCTCTTGCGCGGTTTTGGTAGTGTCACTCTCCTGTGCCCTTCCCCTACTGGGCCCAACATTTGATCGCATATGGAAAATTGAGAGCTTTAAAGAGATTGATTGCCGCTTGCTGCTCGGTCGATGCATAGAGATGCAGGACGGGACTGCCGCCCTGTTTCAAAACAAAACCGTAGCTGACCGTCATCAGAGCGCAGGATACCAATATTGGATAAAGCCAATGCCAGCCATTCATCAGAGAAGAAAGCAGACCCCATATTCCGATCCCTGTTAAGGCACCTACAATTAACCCAACAAATCTGAACGACGTAGAAATACAATTTATACGAACCAAAATCACCGTTACGGTGGGTCTCGTAACGGTTACGATTGTTTGTGTAACTTATGTAATCGACAAGAACGGTGTTAAAATAGCGCTCAATACTTCATGCATTGTCGCTTAGTGATATTTTGAAGTTATGAACTTTGAGGACCCAGCCGAGTACAAAAATTTGTTCAAGACGATTGCTTGTGCCGTGTTCTTAAAAAGCCTCGTTTTATCCTCTAAATTTCGGAGTGATTGTGACACCTGAGCGATTCAATGAATGCCTTAATTGGTTGAGGTGGTCTCAAATAGACCTTTCATCTGTCCTGGGGTGCGATGTATTTCTAGTGAACGCGTGGGGCAGCGGAATAGAAGTCGTCCCAGGGGATGTTGCAAAATGGATCGACAAACTCGCTAGAACTCACGAAAAGACAAGTATGCCAACGCAATACAAGGGCGCGCGATTTCGCATCCAGATAACCGCGACACGCTGAAACAGCTTTAGCGCTAGCACCGATAGGCCCTTGGTCAATCTGGACCCTGCAGGTAAAATGCTCCCGGTGGCGACTGGGTTTCGAAGGACAGGCGTTTACCGGGAGCATCGCTATCAACAATAGCTAATGTTTTTTACTGAACCTCTCGTTACAATCAATAGAAACCCAGTGACCATTTTAGGGTCTAGTCAGTTTCAAAATAGATGCAGAAAATTCCAGCTATCAAGAATTGTGGATGTCACGCTGGAAGCGAGATTTGCGATGCTATTGTACGGGACAACCATCTGGCTTTTATGAAAAGGGAGTTCCCCCACCCTTACTCTTCTTGTGCCGGAAATGTGTTCGCAAGGAAGAGCTGTAAACATTACCAACAACAAGGCGTCCTCCGCAAATTGGGCACCAGATGGGGGTTGATGCTCTTGCAGAGCCATAATTCTCACGTTCGCTGGCAATATAATTATCTGCGCTGATTAGTGGTCCGTCGGGTGTTCCATATACGGCCAATCCCACCGCCTTGCAGTGACCCATCAAGGTAAGCGCACCTTCAGTTTCTCAATCTTGACATCGAAGTGCATGATGGCCAACACTGATTGAAACGGCGGCATAACGATCATTGTGACCCCGCAATCATCACAGATTCATTGAATGAGAAGGCTCGCCCCTGAGGGCGAAGCCAGACTGGAGATCGTCTCAATCAATACCAAAATTGAGATGAGACCTCGTATAACAATAATCGCCCAAAAATTGGCGCTACGCAGAGTAATGTAACGGTTACGTCAGATCGCTACGTCTTCTGTTGCGGATTTTCGGTACTGTTTCTGCCAACAACGCTACGTTTCTCGCTATGCCATTCGATTATTTTGGGGATGAAAATCTCCATCACAACCATAGTCGCAGGCTTGATCGGCCCCAGTGTTCACAGGGCGAAATGAGGCAGACTTGCAATGAACTGGCGGCGCCAACACCGACTAATAAACATCTCGAAGATTCATCAGACGGATCGGCGTCAGAAACAGAATCTTCAGATCAAACCACAAGGACCAGTTTTCGATGTAATAGAGATCGAATTCTGTGCGCATTTTGATCTTGTCTTCCGTATCGATCTCACCGCGCCAGCCATTGATCTGCGCCCAGCCCGTCACGCCCGGCTTGACCCGGTGACGGGCGAAATAACCGTCCACAACCTCATTGTATGAAAGATTGTGGGTGTGGGCGGAGATGGCATGCGGCCGGGGGCCGACAAGCGACAGCGTTCCCATCAGCGAATTGAAGAACTGCGGCAGTTCATCAAGGGATGTCTTGCGAATAATGCGCCCGACACGCGTGACGCGCGGATCATTCTTCACCACCGCATTGCGCGCCGTCGGATCGCACATTTCCGTATACATGGAGCGGAATTTCCACACTTCGATGACTTCATTGTTAAAGCCATGCCGCTGCTGCTTGAAAATGACCGAGCCTTTGCTTTCCATGCGGATGGCGATGGCCGTTGCCAGCATGATCGGGCTGAAAACGATAATGCCGAACAGGCTGAAGAAGATGTCGAAGGCCCGCTTGGCCACCGAATCCCAATCGTTGATCGGCTTGTCGAACAGGTCGATCATGGCAATCGAGCCAATATAGGAATAGGCGCGCGGCCGGAACTGCAGGTGATTATTGTGCGCCGAAAGCCTGATATCGACTGGCAGGACCCACAGCTTCTTCAAAAGCGCCAGAACGCGTTCTTCCGCCGTGATCGGCAGGGAGACGATGAGCATGTCGATATGGGCGATACGCGCAAACTCGATAAGCTCGGAAATATTGCCAAGTTTCGGATAGCCGGCAACGACGGGCGGCGAGCGCTTGGCATCGCGGTCATCAAACACGCCGCAGATGCGGATGTCATTATAGGGTTGCTGTTCGATTGAACGGATCAGGTCTTCGGCAGGCTTGCCGCCGCCAACGATGACAGCGCGGCGCTCCATCTTGCCATTGCGCGCCCAGCGGCGAATAAGCCGTGACATGATCACGCGAAACACAACGAAAAGGACCAGTCCGGATACAAACCAGGCACCAAGCCAGATGCGTGAATAGGCTTCCGAAATTTTCAGGAAGAATGCCGCCAGTGCCATCAGGGCAAATGTACCGGACCAAGCCACCAGCAGACGGCCGAACCGGGTGAACGGATTGCGCATCACTGCCAGCTGGTAACTATCCGTCAGTTCCAACACCAGCACGCCGACGATAGCGGTTGCAAGAATTGCAAATGTATAGCTGAAGACAACCCCTGCAGCGGGGCCAACATACATCAGAAAGACGGTGATCCCGCTCAGGACGATGATCAGGAATTCGACAATCCGCATGATTCCGCTGATCATGACAGGCGAATTGCTGGTGCGCGCATATTGCGACGCTATCTGATAAGCGACAGGGCTGAGCTTAACGCTCTGTGTTATCTCCTGCGCCCGCCGCAATTTCTGGCCACTACCTGCAGAAGGTTCTTCGATATCGTCGCTCATGAAAACGTCTATCCCGTTAGAGAGGCGCTCAAACTTCTTCGCTCTATCGAGCCCAGCAATAGCCAAACCCACAACCCGAGACCGTCACTTTCTGCGAAACGGCAAACGGATTTTTCTCGGCAAGGGCAATCCGCACAAGACGTGATCGGTCACGCGGCCGAAACATGTTTTGAAACTCATCAGGCAAGGCATCGGCAACCGTTAAGATGGCGTCGATCGTCCCGTTGGAATATTCTGAGCCGCTGCGGACATTCACAGGCATGCCTTCTTCAATGGAGAACAGATATTGATCCGGCAAATAAGCCAAGATGTACGACTTGCCGCCATTGATCTCCATAAGTTCATCGCCAAAGCGCACCACTTGCCCAGGGATTGGCACCTTGGCGCCGAGAACACCGGGCGTGCTGGCGCGCAGATAGCCATCATCATAAATGCCATTCAACTGGGCAATGGCTGCGTTGGAAATCTTACGTGAATTGGCAAGCAGATCGAGTTCTATCTGGGCCGATGTCTCCTGACTGGTAAGGTCAGCAACACGCTCTGCCGCCTGCAGACTACCACGTAATGCATCGTCCTTCGTCAGCGCGGAAACGATGCCGCGACCGGAAACAGTATCAAACTGAGCTACCGTCGAAGTGCTCTCCCGTGCAGTTCGCTCCGCCAAAGGCATGACTGTCTTGACTGCGGCGAGCTTACCGCGAAGCTGGCCTTCTCTTACCGACAGCTCGCTGTCGCGCAATGCCAGATTAGCAATTTCCTTGACCGTATCGAAGGATTCGAGCCGTAGCAGACGTGTACCGCTCTCAACCTTGTCGCCTTCCTTGACGTAGACTTCTATGACCTTGCCGGGGTAACTTGCACCCACCGCATGCCGCTCCTTGAGCACAGTTCCATCGATCGACAAGACAAACATGCCACCAATCAAATAATAGCCAAGTGAGCCGACAAAAATGAGCACAAGTCCGAGATAAACAAGCCGCCCGAGTTTACCGGATGTCGCACGCTGTTGTTTACCGAGTGTATCAATGCGAGGATGTTTGTGTAGGCGTTTCACTATTGTCTTCCGTTCTACCAGGGCCTTTCAAGGCGGACTTTGATTGGGGTGTAGTTGTCGCGGTGGGAGCCAGAAAAGACCCACTCATCAATGTAGGCAATCAGACGGACTGGTCGCATGACGTAGGTCATGAAAAGCGAATAGCCGGGAAGAAACAACACATTGCGCCAGAAGACGTTGCGCCCGGTACACCACGCCGAAATGGCAAGAATGGTCAAGTCGATCAAAAGCAGGCCAACTTGCATCCCGATCAGGATGGCGGGAGCAAATGAGCCATATTGAACCATCAGCCAAATCAGGTAGACCGGAAAAATGACTGCACCAATGACATTGAACAATATATAATCCCATTGATGCACGGCCTCCGAAAGCTGGAAGGCCGGGTTCATGGGATTCAGGAGACGCCGGTGCTTGCGAAAGCGAATCCAAATGGCATCGCGCTCCCATCGTAAGCGCTGCCGTATGTATTGAAACGCGGTCACAGGAACATCCGTGTAACAAATCGCATCCGGCGCATACTCGATAAGCCACCCCTTCAGACGAAAACGAATGGTGACGTCAAGATCTTCCCCACCTCCAACGTCAAAACCGCCAACATCGTTCAAGGCAATCCGGCGAAATGCGCTGAACGCGCCGGAGGCGCAAACCACCTGGTTGACGGCACTGGCAATACGTTTGCCAACGGAGATCGACTGTAGATACTCAATCTCCTGAAACTGCGTAATGATACTGGCGCTGCTGTTGCGGGGTGCGATGTCGCCACAGACGGCGCCTACTTTGGAGTTCGCAAAGGGTTCGAGCAGATATTCGATTGCGAACCGATCAAACGAACAATCACAATCAACATTGATAATAATGTCACCCTTGGCAAATGCGCATGCCAGGTTGATGCCGCTTGCTTTGCCGCCACGCAGATCGGTTGAAAGAATATGAGAGGCTAATCCCTGCTTTACCAGGCGTTTGCCAACGTCGATCATCTTATCCGTTGAACCGTCGCTCACAATGATGATTTCAAAGCCGGAAATCGATTGTTCATGCAATGAGCGCACACACGCTTCAAGGGAATCTTCTTCATTGTGCCCAACCAGAATAATGCTGATGCTCGGCATTTGCGTACCGGTGTGCATATCCGGAATTGCTTCTGGCTCCGGCGAACGCATAGCCAGCCCCGCAGCAAGGAAGGGTAGAATATATCGGGGAACTTCAAATATGAGTGTGTACCAGAATACGGCGACCAAGCTGATCGTCGTCTGCGCAAGCAGAAAAGCAAAACCAAGTTCAAGTATGTTCACTGCGATGCCGATACTGGATAGCTGATAAACCTCAGGCTCGCCTCCAGACGATCACTGAGAATATTTTCACAGCGGAGCAGGAGCGCAGTGATATCTGTTTCACTGCCGCTTTCACGATAATCAATCAGCAAATAATCGGCGCTTGCGCTCACATGCACCGATCCTGCACCCGCCAGATGGTTCTGAACATTCTCAAGAAACAAGGCGCGCAAACGATTGAATGTCGGTTCGCCCTTCAGAGCAATGATCGAACTTTTTGCATGATAGGTGATTTCAGCAACCGCCGAACTCATGTTGGCATCACTGCGCAACTGGTCCAGACGCTGCGCGAGCGAAATGGGAAGGCCACCGATCATCGGAACGTCAGAAGTCTGAAGGAAATCCGCGCCAGCATCTGTTATCGAATAGGAAAACAGATCAATACGCTTTGCAGAATCCGCATCAATCTTTGCGTTGCAATCCAGGCAAATGAATCCGACCTCTGGCTCTGAAGTCAGAGCAGCGCAATTATTGCAGCGGTGTACATGGCCGGGGCGATCATAATCCTTTCCATAATTGCGCAGCTGCCGCGAGCATTTTGGGCATATGAGTGCCGTGTTCTGCCGGAAATCCTGTTCCGCCAAAAGCGCTGCACAGTGAAAATGATGAATGAGTGCGGTTTCCTGCAAATCCGCTGAACGGCATGACGGGCATTCCTCTCGCACACTGAGCCTGCGTGAGCTGCAGCTTCCGCACTCATGCACGCGATCAAAGAATGACTTTCTGAGATAGCCTCGCTTGACCAAACTTTCGGCAATCGGAATGGTCTTTTCAGCGGAAAAGAAGCCGGGATAGCAGACCGCTGTCGGAGCAAGCGGGTAACGCATGCCTGTGATGGAGCGACCGGATACAAAGGTGTGAGCAAGCAATTGCTGCTCAGCCTCGATCGTCTCACGATATTGTGGTGCCAATATCTTCCGCCCCTGCCGAAACCTCAAAATGCAGCGCGCAGTTTCCACCCAAGTACGTGGTTCCATGATATCAAAATGTACGTCGGCAAAGTCGCCAGCGCGACCTTTGACGTCAATGATCGGCAATTGCAGAGCACCGATGACATCACGCAGGTTATGTAGAGGCGAGTTACGGCGTTCATCTGCAAACATAACTGCATCGATATCGTCGCCTTCAGCACGTTCAAACAACCGATCAAAGGATGTTGAGTGCGGAATTGCGATTCTGGGAAACCATCGCACGCGGGGTCTTCTCGTCAAACCAACCTCACGCCAAGAGGCGAGACATTGTTCGATCAATTCATCGATACCAAGCGTAGTAATGGGCTGTGTTACTGCCGAAGCAATAGGTGATGTCGACACTTGATACCTCAAAATTACGTGCGCTCAACGCTCATGCTCGAATGATTATCCAAACAGGCACTAACGCTTCAGTCAGGACTGTTTCGATCTGTTGAGAGGGATTTTCAAATCTTCAAAACCTCGATTGGCCCTCGGCTTATATGCGAGCCGTTGCATGAACCAGACGTGAACAACCAAGCTACCTGACAAGAGCAAGTTCGATGATCGTGATATGCTCGTCAGTCATTAACCAACTGTGGGAAGGCAGCACTTTCTCACCCAGGTCACCCCACAAAAGGCGTCGGCCCTTCACTCTCAATCGCAGCGCTGAGTTTCCATATCTAGCTGGAGTCGAGATGATGAACCACGTAACACCAGAGAATGTAACCGTTACATGTGTTTTGCCGTAAACTCAGACCTTGATCGCGATGAGCTGCCGCCGCATCTAAACTGCCCCTTTAGTGAAGACTTGCAAATTGCCAAACGACATCAGGCTCCACCTGTTGTGTGCCAGTAGACAACAGGCATGAATTGACTAAAGCTGCATAACACTTTGCCCTATTGTCCTTACATAAGGTTTGACATGCGCTCCCCCATTCTTGCCCTTTTGATGGTCACAACAATGATGACCAGCGCCGCTCAGGCTGCGGAACTCGTACTCAAACGCGCCGTGCTTGGTACAGGCGGCGTTGGCTATTTTGAATATGCTGCCGAGGTGGACGGCAATGAACCTCTGCTGTTGCGTGCGCGCCTTGATCAGGTCGATGATATCCTCAAGAGCATACTGATCCTGGACCCCGCCGGTCCCGGTTCTGCTACACTCCCCGGCAAGGCTCGCATCGATGATGCCTTTGCCTCACTGCCTTTCGCCAAATCTGACCTTGATACGATGCCGGCGCTGTTCTCCGCGCTTAAAGGGGCGGAAATCAAACTGGCAGGCCCTCGACAAATCGAGGGGCGCATAGCCAGCGTGCAAAGTGAGACCGTCAGTGGCAAGGATGGTGGGGTGACAACGCGCACGCGTGTTTCGGTGTTCTCGGGCGCGTCTATTGAACAGTTCATCCTTGAAGAAGCTGAAGGGCTGGAATTCAAGGATGCGCGCCTTGGGGAACAAGTCAGTACCGCACTTGTGGCACTGCGAACCGCTCAAGACCGCACGGGACGCGATATCGCTATCAAGCTCGCTGCAGGAGCGAAACGTACGGTGCGCATCGGCTATGTAGCCGAAACACCCGTGTGGAAAGCAGCCTATCGGCTGACATTGCCGAAGCCGGGCGAAGATCAAGCCCGTCTGCAGGGCTGGGTTGTTCTGGAGAACATGACCGGCAATGCCTGGAAAGATGTGGAAGTGACGTTGTCGTCTGCTGCGCCTGTGACTTTCAGACAGGCGCTATATGATCCTTATTACGTCACCCGCCAACTGGTTGCTCCACCGGTAAGCCGCGCGGCTCTCCCCCGCGCAGACCAAGGGCAGATTTTTGCTGAGAGCAGACAAGCGCTTGACAGCAGCATGAAGTATCGGGCTGCCCCCTCGCCAGCACAGGCCATACCGGAACAGGCTGCAATCGAACCAATCCCGGGGAAAGACTATTATGGCGGCGGCGATGCTCTGACCGGCCCGCAGGAGCCTGGCAGCACTGCGGAAGAAAACCCTGCTGGTGCCAGCTTCACGCTTTCGTCTCCGGTTAGTGTTGGAGCAGGTGAAAGCCTCACGACCCCCTTTGTTGATCTCAATGTGCCGTCGCAATCGGTTGCCTGGTATCAGGGTAGAACACGCAATCCATGGCGCGCGCTGACTTTGAAGAATAACGGCGCGGTATCTTTGCCAGCGGGATCTGCCACGATTTACGATGCAACTGAGGCGGGGCCAATGTTTTCAGGCGAAGCTCAGTTCCCTCTCCTTCCAATGGGTGATTTCCGGTTGATTGGTTTTGGTTCAGACCAGAAAATTCTGGTCGACACCGAAGCCGGGTCTGAAACAACAATTACCAAAATCAAATCGGTCGATGGTACCCTTCAGATCGAAAGCCGCATACGGCAAACGACCACTTACCGGCTCAAAAACGGTTCGACTGATTTGCGCCATATGGTGATTGAGCACCCTCGCATGGCCGATTGGAAGCTGGTCGAACCCAAACCGGAGGATGCGACCATTGCCGGTCAGGCCTACCGCATTCGCTTTGATGTCGAAGCCGGGAAATCCAAACAGTACAAGGTCGTCCTGGAACGCCCTGAAGTTGAGGCCATCGATATTGGAGAAGTCACCGGCGCCCGCATCCAGGCCCTTATGATCGCGCCGGAACTTGACGCCGAAACCAAAGCCCGCCTGACCACTCTGGCGGAAGCCGCCAAAGCCAGCGATGAGGCAATGGCTGAAATGTCCCAGCTTGAAGAGCGGCGCGATGCTATTATCAACGACCAGACTCGCCTGCGCGAAAATTTGGCATCGGCACCACAAGGATCAGATCTTGCGCGCCTGTATTCACAGAAGATGCTGGCCCAGGAGAATGCTCTCGACCGGCTGGACAATGACATCAAGGCAGCGCGCGACCGCTACGAGCAGGCGCGCAAATTACTGGGCGACAAAGTCAGAAAACTTTAGGGTAAACGTGATGCCAACAAAATACGAGCTTGTCACATCTGTGCCCATACCCGCAGAGGCAACGGTGGGCCATACCTACGAATTAGTACATTTGGCTGACGCCTACTCAATTCCACTTCCAAGTGGCACCCTGACAGACCCCGAGTTGCTAGCGAGATTCCTCTTCTCCCAGCAACCACGTTGGATCGGCACTCTTATAAAAATGCGAGATGCTCTCGTTGCTGGATTAGGTCTCAAGACAGCCCGTCATCTCGAGTCCATTGGCGAACACGACCAGACGAACCGTCTTGGAATATTCAAGATCTATGGCAAAAGCCGTCTTGAAATTGTATTCGGAGAGGACGACAAGCATTTAGACTTTCGTCTATCTGTTCTTTGCACCAGTCCAACGGCAAGGCAAGAGGAGCATCGTCTGGTCTTCACCTCTGTGGTTCACTGTCACAACCGGCTGGGGCGTATTTATATTTTTCTGATCGCGCCGTTTCATCGCCTGGTGGTGCAGGCAAGCCTACGGCAGGCTGCCCGCATCGGCTGGCCATGTTAGCTCAGATTACAGAGATCGATCCCTTCCAAGTTCAATAAATTCTATCGTTAATAAGGCGTTCTTATTTCAACGTGATTAAGTTGAATGAATAGAGAGCGGTAGAATGATTCCGGACATATATCATTCGAAGTCACAGCTAACGCCAAGAGCTGATTTGAGTGAGTACCGCTCCCAAAAAAACCAGAACAATGCCTGCCACACGAGGCCAAGTAACGCTGCTTATCGTGATGCCGAATCCACCAAATTGATCAATGATGGCTGCACCCAACAATTGGCCAAGAACCACAGAAACAAAGAAGGGTGCCACCCCCAACTTGGGCACCACAATCAGCGCACCAATAACGAACAGCGCGCCGGCCGCCCCACCAATCAGAGTCCACCACGGTAGAGCAAAAATACGAGACCAATTCACCGTCACGGAGGAATCCGTGGCCAATCGTACGATAAATACTATGGCCAAGCTAATTGCGATGGAACACGACGCCGCGAGTAGCGGACTGCCCAACACAGCAGAAATATGAGCATTGATTGGCGGTTGCATCGATATCAAAGCACCAAGACCAAATGCTGCAAAGAGATATAGAAACGCCATGCTATCCCCATAAGATTTGTGGCAGTGAATATCCAATTATCATATGTCATAATATTTTTATACAACTGTCAAGTTTACGAGCTAAGCAGAAGCGTTTTGAACGTTCCAATAAGCGATGCATGGCGATATTTCGGACAGCTCTTGGCAAGCAGATTCGCTGGACCCCACAATCTCACATTGCCCGCCGTCTAATACAGACAACTCTTTCTCCGATAGCAACGTTACTAAGATCATGGGCGCGATCGCAACGATAAATATGACTTCGTCAACGAAGCCATAGTTTGAGAAAAATTAATACCTTTAAAAATCCTGTTTCGCAAATAGGAATGACCACCTGTCAAAAATATAAAAATATCTTTGAATTTCTATACATTCTCTCAAAGAAATTGTTCTTGCATTTTATGCGCCGTTAGAGCGATGATACCAATCAATATTAAAATATCCGAGGGGTGCGGTATGTCCGAAGTCTTTCTAGGCCAGATTATGCTTGCGGGGTTTCAGTTTGCGCCAAAGGGCTTTGCTTTGAGCAACGGGCAACTGTTGGCCATTAGTCAGAATCAGGCGTTGTTCTCTCTGTTGGGCACCTACTATGGTGGCAATGGGACGACGACCTTTGCTTTGCCAAATATGCAAAGCCGCACGCCAGTCGGGTTTGGATCATCAGTTGATTCCTCGTGGCAGCCCTCGCCCTATCAGATTGGCGAAACCGGCGGCGTCGAAAATGTGACCTTGCTTCAGCAGCAATTACCCGCACACACTCACTTGGCGAACGGGACGTCCAGCAGCGGCACATTGCGCAATCCTAGCAATGCGCTCTATGGCACCAACAGTGCCAATATCTACGCCCCGTCCAACGGAGCCCAGGTTGTGCTGTCGAGTCAGACTATTACCCCCGCCGGTAATGGTCAGCCACATGCCAACATACAGCCCTATGACGTCATCAACTATTGCATTGCGCTGTCTGGAATTTTCCCGTCGCGCAATTAACGACCTCTCATCAACCCATCGTACGGAGGACCAACGATGAGCACTCCCTATGTCGGAGAAATCCGGCTTTTTGGCTTTTCCCGAGTGCCCAACGGGTGGCTGCCCTGCAATAACTCATTGCAGCCCATCTCGGAATACGAGACGTTGTTCGTTCTGATTGGCACGACCTATGGCGGCGATGGACAGACGACGTTTGCCATGCCCAATCTTTGTGGACGCGTACCGATCCATCAAGGTACCGGCCAGGGCCTATCGACATATGTGATCGGCCAGTCCGCCGGCAGCGAAAATGTAACGCTTTTGCCCACGCAAATGCCGACGCACACGCATCCCTACTTTGCCACAACCGGCCTCGCCAACACCGCATCAATAGGGCCTACAGCCGAGCTGGGCGCTATCGTCGGTGACACGATGTATGCTACCGATCTGAGTGGTGCCACCGGAATTCGAACATCACCAGCATCAACCCAGATGAGCGGATCGACCATCATGCATGACAATACGATGCCGACCCTGACGGTGCAATATTGCATCGCCTACGCAGGCATCTTTCCCTCACAGAACTGACCCGTACCATCTAGATCAAGGACACTGCAATGACAGAACCTTTCATCGGTGAGATCCAACTGTTCGGCTTCAACTTTCCTCCGCGGGGCTGGGCCTCCTGTAATGGCGCTACACTTGCCATCCAGCAGAATACGGCCTTGTTCTCTCTGCTCGGCATCCAGTATGGCGGCAATGGCACAACCACATTTCAGCTGCCCAATTTCACCAATCGCGCGGGCTGCAACCAGGGCCAGGGCGCAGGTCTGACCCCGCGAACCATCGGCCAAACCTTTGGCAGCAACAACATAACGCTGACGCAAGCGGAGATGCCGGCACATGCGCATTCTCTGACGATCTATAATCAAAGCGAACCCAGCAAACGAGCGCCCTCGCCCAGTTCGGGAAATGGTTTGAGCGTGCCGAATTCGAGCAGTCCGTTTCTGCCCAATGTGCAACCGAACACACAGTTCGCACAAAATGTCATCGGCGTTGCAGGTAGCAGTCAACCGCATGAAAACCGTCAGCCTTATCTGGCAATCAACTTTAGCATCGCACTGGCCGGCATATTTCCATCTTTCAGCTGATGAAAGACGCAGGGGCAGGCCAGCTGCCGGAATTTCCGGCTCGACCGTGGAGTGACAGGCTCGCTGTTGCGGCGTGTGTCCTGCGCCCTGCGGCGCTCGATGACCTGCCATTTCTACATCGGCTTTATCATTCGTTCCGCAAAGATGAACTGGCTCACATACCATGGCCACAGGAACATAAGGACGCATTTCTGGACCAGCAATTTGCTCTGCAGCACCGCTATTACATTGCTGCATTTCCGCAAACGGATTTCCTGATCATCGAGAAGGACCGCATGTCAGTCGGCCGCCTCTATATCCAGATGGCTGCGCACAATTGGCATATTATCGATATCGGGCTCTTACCCGAATGGCGCAATCGGGGGATGGGATCTGCCATATTATCCAGCATCCAGAATGCGGCAATCGCCGGGAACGCCGGTGGTATTGTCCTGCATGTCGATCAAAACAACAGACGCGCGCTCGGCCTTTACGAGGCTTTTGGATTCAAGGCCGCCGATACCAGCGATACCCACATACGGATGGAATGGCTTCCGTCTCAGGATACGTCAGAACCAACGGATGCATCGTCAGCCGTCAGTTAAAGATCGCCTGATAGATGATGCCGTCCTTATCACGGGCGACGGGCACCAGAAAGATATCGAGAATTCCAAGTGCAGCATTCTTCAACCTGTAGATCTTTTGCGGCAGCAGAACCTTTGACTCGCTGCGGAACAACAGAGAAAACGGTGATCGTCTCATTCCGGTAAAGCCGCGTTCAGGCAAAGGCCGTGCCTCGGTCAACGTGAAAACAAGAGAGCCGGTTCCCATATCGATGTCAAACCCTTCGCCGACACAGCGGGCGAAATGATCCAGCGTTACAATCTCCATCCCAACCTCAATTGCTTGCGCGAACCTTTATTGCAGCAGTTTATTCTCTGCGTTTGAACCGAACGCTATCGAGAGATTGGGGAGAAGCAAACAGCTCCTCCCCGAGATCTTCCACGCCTCAACATCCGTTAGAACTTCTTACCGACACGCAGCCCGAATGCATGGTTCTGATTGTCTGCCCCGACGGTTGTTCGGTAGTCAAAATTCGCGTTCCAGTCTGTATCAAGTTGTGCATCGAGCGAAAGACCGAGCGTGACATAGTCACTGCCGCTGCTCTCGGTATTCAAGTCGTAGGGAAGTCCTGCCGTATCGGCATAACCGAGCCTGATCTGGCTTGATCCTTCAAAGTCGTGCGTATACTCCGCACGGGCACCCGGCTTCAACGCACCCCACTCCATCGGAATGGTGTATTCCATGCGCAGGCCAAGAATACCCGACAATGTATCGACAGTCTGGTCGCCATATTTCAGCGCATAGGCACCACCGCTTTTTTCGGTGAAGCCATTCAGCCACGACCGGGAGAAATCAAACCGGCCATAAGGCGACACCAGCCAGCCATCCTTGCGGTGCTCGTAACTTGCGGTAAGCGATCCGAATATCTGCTGGCCGTCACGATCACCGGAGGCAAAATCGCCGGTGGACGTGATATAGCGCCGACTGCTGAAATCCAGCCAGCTTCCGCCGATCAAACCGTCGATGAAGACCGATTTAACCGGTGAGTAGCTGCCATAGATTGCAGCACTATAGGCATGAGCGCGGCTTTCCGTACCGTTGTCACCAATATCGGATGCATCGCGGCCATAACCAAAACCAAAACCGGCGACGAACTTTTTGGAGAACCGGTAGTCCATACCGGCACTCACACCGACTGTCGTATAATCGAAATCCAGATTCCGATCATTGCGATCACCGAAATTCACGAAACCGCCCGTCCACACTGCCAGTCGGCCAAGGTTTAAGTCCGGGGCCGGCTGGTTCTGTTTCTGCTGCTTCTTGCGGTTCTCTTCGGCGAACGAATGCATGGAAAAATCAGGCGCACCATTCGACAATCCGGGAGCGGAATTTGATTGCATCAGTGTGCGGAACGGTTCGTCCATTTCACCCGGCCCGTTCTCCTGCGCATAGTCGAGTCTTATGGCCATGCTGTTGTTGCGCCGGTCACCTTCATCATGCAATTGCTCAAGGCGCGAATTGAAGTTCTGGATCTGGTTGGCAGCAAAGCGTTTGGCACTGTCCGCCTGTGCGGTCAGCAAACCGATGACCTCTGGGTCCTTCGACGGGTCCGGACGAGCTGTAACGATAAAGGTGATCGTCGCCGGGTTCGACGTGCCATAGGGGTTCGACAGCGTGTACTGCACCAGCAGATTACCGGCATAGTTGGGATCAGATGCATAAACCATGTCAAAGGCCGGCTGGCTTGCGGCAATGCTCACCGGACCGGCCGAACTGTCGGAAATGCCGACAATGCGCGCGTTGGAGAAGGGCCCGCCCGTCGATCCCTGCGTCAGGTCAACATGGACTGTCTGTCCCGCCAGCACTTCCACCGTACGCGATGCCGCCACTGGCGCTGGCGGCAGACGGCGCACCGTGACCTCATAGGTCTTCGTCGTTGTATTGTCCTGTGCCGTGACGACAACTGCGATGCGGGTCTGTCCGACAGGCAGCTGTATCGCGGCACTGGATGAACCGGAACCAACAGTTTGGCCCTGAACGGTGATGGTCGCACTGGGTGCGGTGGCCGTTGGCGTCAGAGCCATGGTCTCGGTAGTATTGGGCACTTCGATCGTATAGCTGGTGACTGAGGACGAGAAACCGGGTTGCAGTGTTCCCGAACTTGGCGATAGAGCCGACAGGTCTGCAATCGCCACCGGCGCGGCCACGTTGAATGTCACTGTTGCATTGTTTGCGCCGCCCGGGCCGGTTGCCGCAAAGACCAGACTATCGGTCCCGCTGAACGTGCTGTTGGGCGTATAGGTGGCATTTCCGCTCTCGCTCACCCCAGCCGTGCCGTTTGACGGTGCTGTTACGAGAGAATAGGTTAATGGACCTGCCCCTGTCGCCGTGACCGTAAAGGCTTTTGCCTGATTGAAGGCGACAGCGACGGTTTGTGGCTGAGCCACCGGCGGTGCCACGTTGACGGTTATGGTCACAAGAGCCGGCGCTGACGTACCGGTTGCATTGGTTGCGGTATAGGTGAATGAAGTCGTACCGGAGAAGCCTGTAGCAGGCTGGTATGTTATCGAGGTGCCGCTGGCCACAGCTGTACCGGAAGACGGTGCAGCGGCAATGGCGACGGATGTGGCCGTACCAGTAATGTCAAGCGTGATGGGATTGCTGCCCGAGTTGAATGCGACTGTTGCCGAAACCGGGTTTGCCACAGGTATGGCATCGACAATTGACAGCGAATAATTTTGTGTGACGGTGAACGGCGAACCAGCTCCCGTTGAGAAATCGGTCGCGGTTATGGAGAAATTGATATTGCCTGCCGCCGCGGGTGTTCCGCTGAGAACTATCCCGTCTGAACCGTTGCCCGTCCAGGTAAGTCCCGCAGGCAATATCGGGAAAGTATATGTGGTTGGTCGTGTCCCGCCAGATGCAGCGAACGTCTGGCTATAGGGTACGCCAACAGTGGCGGTGGGTAAGGCACCGGCTGCCGGAGTCATCACCATTGTCGGCGGCGTGACGGTGATCGACACTGTGGCTGGCGCCGACGTTCCACTCGCATTCGTTGCAGTGTAAGTGAAACTGTCAGGTCCCCCACTATTGATCGGCGCAAAATAGGTAATCGTCGTTCCAGAAGCGCTTGCAAAGCCGCCGTTGGCGGGAAAACTCGCAATGGCAACGGATGTTGCAGCTCCACCCGTAATATTCAGCGTAATCAAATTATCCCGGCTATTGAAAGCCACTGTTGCTGATACGGGATTCGCAATAGGTACAGCCTCAACAACTGCTATCGAATAAGTCTGGCTTGCCGTATATGGCCCGGGAGCACCGCTGCTATCCGTTGCTGTAACAGTGAAATTAACGTTGCCAATCGCCGTCGGTGTTCCGCTGATGACACCGGCTGCCGACAGGCTAAGACCAGCCGGTAAGGTGCCGGTTGTAACAGCATAGCTATAGGGAGCCGTACCGCCGCTCGCCCCATTGAGCGTGGCCGAATAGGCTGTACCAACAACACCACCCGCAAGCGTCGTCGGGGGCAAGGTGATGGTTGGTGCGTTGATGATCAGCGTATACGACCGGCTGCCCGTCGCTGGCCCACTGCCTGTGCTGCTATCGGTCGCTGTAACGGTGAAGTTGGCATTGACCTGTGCTGTTGGCGTTCCGCTGAGAACACCTGTTCCCGGGTTCAGCGTAATACCTGCCGGCAGGCTGCCGGACGTAATTGCGAACGTATAGGGAGCAATGCCTGCACTCGCGCTGACTGTTTGCGAATAGGGAACGGCCACCGTTCCCGCAGCCAATGTTTCGGGACTGACTATGACAGTCCCTGTATTGATGGCCCAGGTATAAGCTTGGCTACCGGTAAAGCCATTGGCATCAGTTGCTCTAATGGTGGTTGAAAATGTCCCCGATGATGTTGGTGTTCCAGAGAACTGACCGGCCGAGGTGAATGAAACCCCAACAGGCAAACTACCCGCAGTCAAAGAGAAGCTGTAAGGCGCGGCTCCACCTGTGGCTGACACAGCGGCAGCATAGGGCGTACCAGTTGCACCATTGGGTAGTGTCGCAGGCGCCACGATGATCGTCGGTGCATTGATAACCCAGTTATAGACCTGCACGGCAGTAAAGCCGTTGGCATCGGTCGCCCTGATGGTGGTTGAAAATGATCCGGATGCTGTCGGTGTTCCAGAGAATTGACCGGCCGAGTTAAACGAAACTCCGATCGGCAAACTGCCTGACGTCAAGGAGAAATTATAGGGCGCTGCACCACCCGTGGCTGACAAAGTGGCTGCATACGGCGTACCGGCTGCGCCATTGGGCAGTGTTGCGGGCGCCACTGTAATTGTTGGTGCAGATACCGACAATACGTAGTTCTGGGTTCGAGCGAAGGGCGCACCTGTGCCTGTCGAACTATCGGTTGCGCGAATGCTGACAGTATATAATCCGGGTTGCGTTGGCGTGCCCGACAACGTGCCAGCTGAGTTTAAGCTTATCCCTACCGGTAGAGCACCCGCCGAAAGGCTATAGTTGTAGGGTGCCGTTCCTCCGGATGCGACAAATGCTTGCGAGTAAGCCTGGCCATAAGATAGTACAAGCGTTCCTGCTGGCGGTGTCATTGAGAGCGTAGGCGCAGCGATGGTCAGCGAATAGCTTCGGCTGGCCGTCATAGAAGCACTGTCGGTGGCCGTGAGCGTGAAGTTGAACGTACCTGCTGCCGTCGATGTTCCCGAGATGCCGCCGCTCGATGAGACAGAGACACCAGCGGGCAGTCCTCCGGCTGTGAGTGCATATGTATAAGGCGCAGTGCCGCCTGTCGCAGGGTTGATCGAGGCGGAATACGCCACACCGACTTGACCGTTTGCAAGAGTGGTGGCAGGCAAGATAAGCGCATCTGGATCAACGGTCAGCGAATAGTTTTGCGTAACGCTGAACGGACCACTTCCGGTCGAGCTGTCGGTGGCCGTGACAGAGAAACTGAACGGACCAGCTGTCGTCGGCGTACCACTGAGAGTACCGTTTGACAGATTTAGATTGAGACCCGCAGGCAAGGCGCCAGCAGTGACGGCATAGCTATAGGCGGCTGTGCCCCCAGATGCGGTGAATGTCTGGCTATAAGCTGCACCGACAGTTGCATCAGGCAACGCACCTGACGCCGGAGCCAAAGCCAATGTGGGCGGGCTGATGGTAATCGTAACCGTGGCCGGCGCCGACGTGCCGGTAGCATTTGTCGCTGTATAGGTGAAACTATCAGGTCCGGCACGTCCAGTTATTGGCGTATAGGTTATGGATGTCCCCGACGCTGTAGCGGTACCATTTGTGCCTTGGGTGCCAACCGCGACCGAGATCGCTACGCCGCCCGTGATGTTCAGCGTGATTGGATTGGCAGACGAATTATAAGCGACCGTTGCCGAGACAGGATTCGCAATCGGTGCTGGCGGATTGACAGTCAGGGAATAATTTCGAGTGACTGTGAATGGCCCAGTTCCCGTCGAGCTGTCGGTTGCCGTAATTGAGAAACTAAACGGACCAGCTGTCGACGGCGTGCCGCTGAGAGTACCGTTTGACAGGTTCAGATTAAGACCCGCAGGCAAGGCACCAGCCGTGATGGCATAGCTATAGGGAATCTTGCCGCCAGATGGTGTGAACGTCTGTGTATAGGCAGTGCCAACAGTTGCAGCGGGCAAGGCGCCAGACGCCGGGGACATCGCCAGTGTAGGCGGACTGATCGTGATCGACACCGTGGCAGGCGTCGAGGTGCCGCCTGCATTTGTTGCCGTATAGGTAAAGCTATCAGGTCCGGCATATCCGGCTGTTGGGGTGTAAGTTATCGACGTTCCCGAAGCTATGGCGGTGCCGTGCGTCGCCTGACTGCCAACGGCAACCGAAGTGGCGGCGCCACCCGTAAGATTGAGGGTAATCGGATTGGCACTCGAATTATAAGCGACAACAGCCGAGACCGCATTGGCAACCGGCGGCGCCACATTGGCTACGGTGACCGTGACAGTGTCCAATTTGAAGAATGGGCAGTTACAATCCGAACTGGTGCTGCTCTCCCTGGCTACGATATCAAACGTATAGGTTCCAGCTGCACTTGGTGTCCCTGTCAGACTGCCATTTGATGCAAGACTGATACCGGGAGGCAAAGTACCGCTATTGACGGTGTAAATATAAGGCGCAATGCCGCCATTGGTTGTAAGCGAAGCCGTACTAGGCTGACCGACAGCCAGCGTGTGTGTCAGAGGTGACGTTGTCAAAATCGGATTGGCGACCGTAGCGCCGTAGGATTTTTGAGCCGTTGCGCCCACATTATCGGTCGCTTGAACGACCAGTGTATGCGCCCCTCGCTCCGTTGGTGTACCCGACAGAGTGCTGCCACTAAGGTTTATTCCCGGCACGCCGCCTGACACAAGCGAGAACGTATAGGGTGCAACCCCACCACTGGCCGAAAGGCTTTGGTTGAAGCTGACCCCAGCCCGCATGGAGCCAAGTGCCCCGGGGGAAATGGTCATTGTCGAGGCGGGGCCAATCGTAACATTGACGAGAATGGATTGCGCAGAAGCGCCAGCAAGCACAAAACTGTCAGTCGTTGCGACATCAGCTCCGCCATTGTGCGAATATTGAATAAGGCCCGAGTTTATATTCAGAACTGTGATTGTTCCGTGTTGCGGTTGCGTCGTGACCGAGGGGTTATTCAGGCCGAACGGATCGCAAGTCACTGTGAGCTGTGTAGAGCCTCCGTGAACAACCGAAATGTTATAGGGGCCGCAATTTTGCGCCGAGGCCGGATTTGAAAATAACAAGCTCGCGCCAATAAGCAGGAAAAAGCCCATACAGACCATCAGAAGGTTGTCGGGAACACGACTGATCCGGCCACCAAAAGCTGGCACTTCCCCCATTTTCCCCATCTCGCCCCCCAGCAGAGAATTTGATCAGGCTTAAAGTAAGCTGAGATCAACCCAAATTATTAATGTCTAGATATCAAATACAACTGATATCTCAACTCAAAGACATTGAATGCCGCGTCAAAAAAATAAGTCAACATGCATTTGATCCAATATCTAGTACCAATTTTTATAATGATAGATAATAATCTACCGTGACAAAGTAGATACAGTATCAATATAAAACTATAAAACTTTCTAAAAAATGACTTATGAATATCAAACTAAATAATTACATACGTATAGAAAATTGCTTTAATACTAATAATTAACTTGAGATTAAAAGTTTTCTAGTTATTCACTATCAATTAAATGACAATATAACAATTAATTATATTTCCGTTGTACAAATTCCATCCTAAGTCACTTGTGAAAATGGCATCACCGAGTACACATTCTTTTGCCAACAGAGGTAGTACACTATCATATACTTGTATTCCCAATGATCCGTTGGAGCTTGGAAGCGCAGAATGGGTAATATCGATAATGTGTTTCATGATGTCATTGGCACAATCGATGCCGCAAATTCCTTGGCAGCAGTGCCCGATATTTTGGAAGCTATTCGGGGTCAATATATTTTACAAAAGGTCGCCTATGTCGCCTGGATGACGTCGTCATATGCCGGCAAATCACGATACCGTCCGGCGGAGCCGAAGCCCAGGCAGTGTACATAGACGATGCCTCCATCCGTCGAAGCGATCAGTTGCCGCATGGACTCCAGATCATCTTCTTTTTTTTCAGGTCAAGCACCACGGACTTCTTGCCCCTGTTAAGCATCATGTGGTTCGCACCCATTCCCTCAGTGTGCACCGGCTTACCTGAATTGCGCATCATGTCACCGCCAGGTGCTTCCACCTTGATGACCTCTGCGCCGAGGTCCGCCAGGACTTCCGTGGCGTAGGGGCCAAACACGATAGTCGTCATGTCAACGATCCGAATGCCAGTCAGCATACCCCCGGTATACACGGAACTACTTTGCATCATGTTCTCCCGAATGAGCGCATACTAATCACTTACTGAATGGCTTTAACCAGCTGGGTTGGTGCGAGACCAATGGATAGTGGTTAATGCCCGGCCCCTCCGCAGGCTTGCGAAGCAAGCGCACCTCTACGGTGTCTCACGGCCCCGCGTAATCCCGGCGTAGATGACCACGACCAGCCTTTTCTACGCTCGGAGTTCGGGCTATCTCCATGAAGCCATGAGGCACTGGCACCTGATGCTCTCCTCACAACTGTTCGCCGATCGTAACTAGCATTCCGACCACGTATGAACTATGTGTGGCGGTTAGAAGTGACTATTCCATTTATTGAGAGGATTGGATGGATCGCCTTGAGGCCATGTCGATGCTGCTGGAAGTTGTCGATCATGGTAGCTTCTCGGCTGCCGGCCGGGCGATGCGGGTATCGTTGCCAACATTGAGCCGTCGGATTTCCGAACTGGAGGCCCTGCTTGGCGCCCGCCTGCTCACGCGCACAACCCGCAAAATCACGCTGACTGATGCCGGCGCTGTATACGTCGCTGCCACACGAGAGATTCTCAATAAGGTGAAACAGGCGGAGCGTGAAGTAGCAGGCGAATTCATCGAGCCGATCGGCGAATTGGTTGTAACAGCTCCCACAATGTTCGGGCGCCTTCATGTCTTACCGATTATTACCGAGTTTCTGGAACGTTACTCCGGAATTCATGTGCGGTTGGTGCTGATTGACACCAATCTGGCGCTGGTCGAGGAAAATGTTGATGTGGCGATCCGGATCGGCCAGCTTCCAGATAGTGCCATGACCGTCAGTCGCGTGGGATTGATCCGAACCGTGCTGTGTGGCAGTCCCCGTTTGTTTGCAGACAAGGGTGAACCGCGCACACTTGATGATATCGCGCACTTTCCGTCAATTACGATAAACATGCCCATTCAAGTTGCACAGTGGCGCTTTGGCGTTCCCGGCTCACCGGACGCACGCATTCCCCCATTGTCGTCTCGCCTGACGGTAACAACCCCGGAGGCGGCAGCAGCAGCGGCGATTCAGGGGGTGGGGCTCACTCAACTCCTGCATTACCAGGTGGCTGATGCCGTAAAGGCCGGAATGTTGCAGATCGTTCTCGAAGAGATGGAACCGGCCCCCTCTCCGGTCCACGTGCTCCATACATCGAAAGCGCCGTTGCCGCTCAAACTCCGTTGTTTCCTGGACTTTGCCGCGCCGCGGCTTCGCACCGACCTCGCGGCTCTGTCATAGCCCTAAGCCCATTATAAACCGTCGAGTGGGCGCAATACTTTCATTTAATGAAATAATATCTTGCCAATTTGAGTAGTTCCGCGCGCCTGACGCAGCAGTTAGATGTGCTGCCGGCAGACAATGGTGTTGCGGGTTCTTTGTAGCCTCGCAGACCCTCGCCCCTATTGAGAAGGAGGCAGTATAGTGGCTACGACAGAGTTTTCACAGGACCGCACGACTTCAATGCAAGGAGATACCAAGGAGGCAGTGCCCGCCACAACTATTGTGCTGGTGCATGGAGCGTTTGTGGATGGTTCGGGTTGGCGAGCGGTACACGATAGACTGAATCGCGAAGGTTATCGCGTCGTGGTCGTGCAGAACGCCATCCGGTCGCTTGAGGATGATGTTGCCAATACGAGGCGCGCGATCGACGCAGCTCCAGGTAACGTGATCCTTGTGGGCCACTCCTACGGTGGTGTCGTCATCTCCGAGGCGGGCAACAACCCGAAGGTCATTAGCCTGGTTTATGTGGCTGCCTTTGTCGCCGATGCGGGAGAATCGGTCCAGACGTTGACAGCCAATCATGTGCCGGGCGGATCGAAACCGCCCTTCCTGCCGACCGGCGATGGCTACATCCTGTTTGACACCTCCAAATTCCCTCAAGTTTTCGGCGGCGACCTTCCTCTCGAAACGAGCAGCTTCATGGCAGCAGCGCTCAAGCCTTGGGGCATCGCATCGATGGCCGGCAAAGTCACCGCCGCCGCGTGGCGTGCGAAACCCAGCTGGTATGTGGTCGCCACCGACGACAGGCTCGTCGACCCCAATCTTCAACGACAGATGGCACAGTCGGCCGGCGCGCATATCGTTGAAGTCGCTGGCAGCCATGCGATCTATATGACCCAACCTGAAACAATCGCCATGACGGTTGTGCAGGCGGCGAGAGCCACAGCGGATTGTGGGCCGAACCAAGCATAGATACCGGATACCGCCGCACAGATAGAACGAAGCAATGATTGCCACATCCGATTAAAAAAGGACTACTCCACATGTTGACGCTTTATTACTTTCCGCATGCCTGCTCGATGGCTTCTCATGTTGCGCTGGAAGAGGCGGGAGCTGTCTTCGAATTGAAGAAGGTAAACATCCTGACGGGCGAGCAGTTCAAACCTGACTACCGAGAGATCAACCCGCGGGCGAAGGTGCCAGCACTTCGCTTCGACCATGGTGAGGTTCTGTTGGAATCCACCGCTATCCTCGGCTGGATCGGGAATGCTTTTCCTGATCGAGCACTACTCGGCAGAGATCCGTTTGAACGAGCGCAGACAATTGCGACCTGTGCCTGGCTCTCCGGTACCGTCCATCCTACATTCACAAAGTTTTACCACCCTGAGCAGGTGGTATCGGACAAGAGCCTGTTTGCAGCCGTAAAAGCGAAAAGCAAAGAGAACTATTGGGATCACCTCCAGGAAATGGACCGCATCATGGAAGGCCGGACGTGGATGATGGGTAGTCATTTCACTGTCGCTGACCCATATGCCCTCGTGTTCTTCTCTTGGGGACGCGATCTCGGGCTGCCGATCAGTGAACTTACCAATCTCATGACCCTGAAAGACCGTCTGATTGAGCGGCCGGCAGCTCGTCGTGTGCTTGAGAAGGAGAAGAGCGTCCTATTATCCCTGTGACCCGTTGGCCGATGGGAACGGCACAATGAGTGGCGTTTTTTAAGTGGTCCGTGTTTGTTGTTGGTTTTCCGATTCAATTTCTCGTGTGGATACAGAGAACTGGCGATGAAGATGTTTCGTTTTTCTGTTGCGCAAATTGTCTCGGTGCCGAACAGTCGAAGATCGGCGGGATGGAAGTACAGAACACACAATTGAGGGAATTGCTGCATGAAGCCCTTCCAGATCAGTATCGCCGACGAACAGATCGAGGACCTGAAAACACGCGTGCGCCAAACGCGCTGGCCCGGCTCGATATTTCAGGAGGGGGACGACGATGGGGTCAACCTCGCACTCGTTCAAAGGCTTGCAACACATTGGTCGGACACGTTTGATTGGCGCGCGAGGGAAGCGCAATTGAACGAGCTGCCCCAATTCACTGTCGATATTGATGGGCAACACATTCATTTCATTCACAAAAAGGGCGTGGGACCGAATGCACGGCCCCTTATATTGACACATGGCTGGCCTGGCTCCTTCGTAGAATTCGAAAGAGTAATACCGCTGTTGACGGACCCGGGCTCACACGGAGGTGATCCGCGCGACGCATTTGACGTTGTGGTGCCCTCGCTCCCTGGCTTCGGCTTCTCAGCAGCGCCAAGGCAAACTGGATTTAATGCCCGACGGGTTGCCGGACTCTGGCAGAGGCTGATGCTTCAACTTGGCTATGAGCGATATTTTGCGCAAGGCGGCGATATTGGGGCGGGGGTAACGGCCTGGCTTGGTGCTCTCTATCCGGGCTGTGTCGAAGGGATTCACTTGAATTACATCCCCGGAAGTTTTCGACCGCCATTGGGGGCGGAATATCCGGCCATTACAAGCGAGGAACAGCAATTCCTGGACCGGGCCGCAACGTTCGCGAGCGTGGAGGGTGCCTATTCACTGCTGCAGGCGACCAAGCCGCAGACGCTTTCATTCTCCCTCTCAGATAGCCCGGTTGGTTTGCTGGGCTGGATAGCCGAAAAATTCGCGAGCTGGTCCGACTGTGACGGCGACCTGGAGACGGTAATATCAGCTGATGTGTTACTGACGAATGTATCAATCTACTGGTTTGGAAACACCATCGACTCGTCCCTTCGGATGTACAAGGAAAATCGGCTGCGGCCTTTTTCGTTTCCGGATGTTTCCAACGTACGCATGCCGATGTCATTCGCACGTTTCCCGAAGGAACTACCGATCCCACCGCGTTCATGGGTCGAGCGAGTATTCGATGTGCATCGATGGACAGATATGGCGAAGGGCGGGCATTTCGCCGCGCTTGAACAGCCCGAACTGTTAGTCCGCGATATACAGAATTCATTCCGCGCATCTGGCGTGTCGTCGCACCGCACTCAACTGTGAGACGTGAATTGTCCCTATTTCAACATATTGGAGTTGCAGTAAAAATGAGAGGCCCTGAAGCGTACCAAAAGCAACTTTTAGGTATCGCTGCCAACTACGGATGCATAAACGGCGGCTTTCGAGATCATCAAGATTGTGTTTGAAAGACCATTATTGGGAGCTGTCGACCGTTCACAGGGCTTCCGCGGCAGCTATCTCCCTTAATTCGACAAAAGCTGCCCGATTGGAACCGGCCCCATCTCGGTCGTTGAGTGACAATAGCTATATTGCCAATACTACCTATCATCTCATAGCTGGGCGCGTCGTGACCTACCAGACAACCCCCATTGCCATGTTTCGCCATTGGCTCGGGCGCACATCACTTTGAATGGCGTCTGTTCATGGATTACCCGCTAATGATTTTGGTTAAGTCGGCCAGAAATTTTTCGTCTTCTGTCTGATCAACCATCTGTGGTGGCTCGTAGCGATCCATCACCTCGAGCAGATAGGAAGCGAGTTTTTCGTCGCCACGGGCTAGGTGTGCTTCCCACCGATGCATCAGCACTTCGTAGGTGATGATGTGGTGAAAGCCAGCCTGTGCGTATCGATAGAGCCCCTTCAGAACAGCGTGCATTGCCGTTGCGTCTTCGGCATTTTCCAGCACAGGGTAAATATCATCAATATTACACAGCGGGCCGATTGCAGTCACGAGGCCGAGCGTTGACCAGACTGTGTTTGTGACCAACATATGATTTGCCAGAGAAGATGGGTCGATGCGCAGATAGATCAGGGCCAAGAGCAGGATTTCAGCTGTCCAGATATCCTGCGACCTGTCGTTGCCAATGTCTGGCCAGTATTGCCCCAGCGGAGCCGTCTTGCCTGTCGCAAACCAACTCACGGCTGCGTGCCTGAATAGATTACGCAGCGCTGCCTGTTCATCTTGTGGCCAAGACAGTAAGCCCAGTCTGGCAATCTGATCGGGCAACGAAGGACTCAAGCACGTGTCAAATATGGCACATTCAAGCGCGCGCGGTAGCCAATACCGGAATGTGGCAAGGCCGCTGGAACAATTGGGATGCTCAAGGTAGATTGGCGAAAAACTAGCGTATTCTGCCTTACGAATATTGCTCTGACCGCATAATTGTTCCTCTACCGTGAAGTACTGCCGACAGAAACCTCGTGCAGTCCGATAGGACGAGAACATCTCATAGACCTCGTCCAGACATGCTTTCGCGTCTGGACCAGAATTGTCGAATGCTAAAAACAAGCGCGCATTGGTTTTCATAGAGACAGCCTATGGGAAGCGTGACGGAAGTGAATGCTCGTACCCACCTTGGCCGCCCGAATTACTCTCTTTAATACAGAATTATCGTTGTTTTTATTACTTTATTCCATTTATCACGCATTTATTACGGTATTAGCTTCGTCATTGTGGACTCCTAGTTAAAGGGTTGGTTGGGAGTTATCCCGTCTTGTCCTACTGTCGGGTCTGATTGAGCTCTGTGGCCGTCCAAGTTCCCGATCTGCACCCAATCCCCGCGCTTACTCACCTCTACAGGTCTGATTTCAATGTGTTTTCTGGAACTCCCCGCCCTCTCCACGTTCCCGCTTCATTCTCCTGCTCACCTTGTTTTCGCTTTATCGGCATATATAACTGTTCATTTTCTGATAACTTTCTAGTTTGTACAAAACAGCAAAATTCGGGTTGGTATTGCCGATATTCCAGTGGCCCCAATACCGGATAGGCCATGGGTTTCGTCCGCACAGGACTGACCGCGCAGTTTTGGTTGGTTGTTCGCGTATGAGCCACCCCCTCACTTTTCTTTGACAATTCTGACGTGTTGGCCATTTGCGCGCAGCTGGGCAAGCAGCATGGGCCAGACGGAGAATTCGCCGTTTGCGGCTTTGTCGGTGAGAGATCTGAGATAACCGCCGGCAGAATTGATCTGATCGGCCCTTTGCAGGATGCAGGCCATGGCGATGGCGGCGTTTTCCTGGCCAAGCACCGAGCAGGCTTCCTCGTAGGCGGATGGGCTGACACCGAGCATGGAGCGCACGACAATGGCGGCGCCCATCAGTTCGGACCAGCTGGCAAGGCCGTTCCTGGCATAGGCTGCTATATCGGGGCAAGCCTGACGGACAAGACCGAGCGGAACCGGCTTTGCATCAAAGGCGGAGGCAAAAGCCTCGCTGGCGGGCAAATCAGCGGGTTCTACCGCAGCACGACCCGCCGGGCCAGTTGCCACAGCCGCCAGCCGCCCTGCCCTGTCAGGGTTTTCTGATCCTGTATTGCTTGTTTCAACCTCTGTCGTTTTAGCAGGCACATCCGGTGCAGTGTTTGGCACGTGGGTTTGGCCTTGGGTTTTTCTGAAGCCGGGTTCAAGTTCAGAAGTGGATTTTGTATTTGAATTTTGTTTGTGGCGCTCAGAATGAGACTCTCTGGCGCTTGTTTGTCGTAAATTCAGCTTATCCTGCAACAACTTGCAGATCTCCAGCTGGATGCACTCAAGCCCGTCCACAACTGGCTCCAGATCGCGGATCGTTGCCTGGCGCGGAATATCATCCATCACCGCGCGAAACGCCGTGTAGTGGCCGCTCCAGTCGATTTCTGGCATTTCCTCAAAGCCAAGCTCGATCAGCTTGACGATATCACGGCGCAGCAGCGTCACCTTTTCCTTCATCAGCTTCAGCTGCAGCCGTTCAGAGCGCACGTCTTCGGCCATCGCCTCGAACTCCTGGGCGCGCACCACCAGCGGGGCCAGCGAGAAGCCAAATGCCTCACCGCCCTCCCCTGTCCCTGTCGCCCCTGTTCGTGGCTTGCGCGCATAGCGCTTGCCATTGGGGCTGTCTTTACGAAAGATCAGGCCGGTTTCCACCAGCGCGCTCAAATGCCGGCGCAGGGTTGCCGGTGCCATGCCATGGGCGCGCAATGACAGTTGCGCATTGGATGGAAACACCACCAGCCCGCTCGTCTCACTCAGTTCATTGTGCGGATAGAACGTCAAAAGCGCATTCAGCACCACCAGCGCCCGGTCGGAAATCCCGATCAGCGCCCTTGCCTCGCACAATGCGCGAAACAGTTTCCATTTGTCGACCGAAGCCTCTGGATCGACCTCCATCGCGCTGGCCTGCGTTGCCAGCATGCCAAGCGACAGCGATCGCCGCCCAAAGGGCGTCGTGAATGCATTCCCCGACTGCATCGTCCTCTACCTTTCAATAGGCAAAAGATCTCCGCTCGCCCAAACGACGCCAATTACTCTTGACACTGATTCCCGGAAATGCGATTCTCGATCCTGCTAGAGATATGAGAGAAGCCTTCCAAGACAGAGATGTTTAGGTGGGCTTTTTTCTTTTGCGGTTAATCTCCTGTTTTTCCTACTGTTTCCGATTCCCTGAAGGCTCGATAGAGTTCGTCAAGGTTATCGGCAATATACGCACCGAAACGAGAGGCATTCTTGGCTTTCAAGGCCAGCGTAAAGCTCTTGCCCGTATCTTTAATCTCAGCATTGAGCAATTTATCCTTGGCGGCCCATGTTTTTGCCTTTGGTGTGTTTGGTTTTTGCACAGACCGTTTTGACTCATTCAGAAAGTCAAAGAGCCGCGTAAAACGTTCATCGCTGGCTTCCGTCGCAAATTCAGCAGACTTCACAAAATCAGCTGCCCTTGCTTGGTTGCCGGGCTGTTCGAGAAACTTGGACAATTGCCACCATCTGTCCCGCCCGGTTGCTTTGGCCGCGCCAATAGCAAGCACAATGCTCTCTGGAATATAGGTGGAGACAGATTGCATCTTGGAGAATGTCGTCGGATCAAGCGTCAAAGCAGATTTGACGACGGAATGATCATAGCCAAGATCCGCAAGACGTTTGGCAAACAATGTCCGCTCGATAAAAGACAGGTTCTGGCGTGCGGCATTTTCCTGCCCCTGCGCGATCACATGGTCCTGATCAGCCATCGGCTTGACGACAGCCCGGACGTGCTTGTTTAACTGCCGGGCAGCTTTGACACGGCGATGACCGAAAACAATCTGATAGCGTCCAGATATTGAAGGATGCGGTCGGACAAGGATTGGTGAATCCTGTCCCCTCTCCGCAATCGCCGTAAGAAGTTCCTGAAATGCCTGGTCATCCTCTTCAATCCGATCTGAGACGAATGAACTTTCAATCAGATCAGGATCAAGCTCAACAACACTGCCCTTGGCGAGTTCTTCAAATGAGCTCTTGATTGATCGCGACGCGCCGGTCACCACATAGGACAGCGCCTCGTTGCGCTCAGTTTGCACGGGCGCTGGATTCATCACGCTGCTGAAAACATCCTTACGGGCCATCTATTCGCTTCCACTCTCAGTCATGCAATTGATTTTTCTAGCGAAAAGCTGTGTTTTTACTGCAGTAAATCCCATATTCATCTCAGCGCCCCCACGCCCGATGCACCAAAGAAGCAATTTCGGAGTTCACGGCGTCAAGAGACTCAATGGCCCTTTCATAGGTCGTGCGGGTGAAGCTATTCTTCTCTACTTCGTAGAGCGTCTGCTTGGTCAAGCCAGCATCCGAAACGGCTGTTGATTTGAGCATCGCGTTAGCCAGAATTTCCTCAGCCAGCATTGACTGCATAAAGCCGACCATCTGGGCCTGCGGGATGTCGGTCGGCTCATAGCGTGTGATCAAATAGCGGAACCAATCAAGCTCCACTTTCGCACCAGCCTGTTTCACAGTCTTCAGAATGCCACCAAGCATAAGCAGGAACTGCGACATGGACATGAGATCCAGCATCTGCGGATGTACAGTGATCAAAACGGCCGTGGCGGCCGACATTGCAGTCAATGTGAGATAGCCAAGCTGTGGCGGGCAATCGATAACCACGACATCATAGCGGTCATCGACACTCTCAAGCGCAGTAGCGATACGGGTAAAAAACTGCCTGCCCTCGCGCGATGCCTTGTCCTGCATCGCCAGTGGCGTGTCGTATTCATATTCCTGCAGTTCAAGATTGGCGGGAATGATGTCGAGCCCAGGAAAATTGGTCGACAGAATGACATCAGCGATGGGCTTGCGTTCGTCATCGTAACGAATGGACTCGTAAAGCGACAGGTTCCTGTCAAGCTCCGGTTGAAAACCATGCAAGGCAGATAGTGACGCCTGAGGATCGAGATCAATGGCGAGAACGCGGTGGCCAGTCAGCGCTAAATACTGCGCCAGATGTGCGGCTGTCGTCGTCTTACCTGAACCGCCCTTAAAGTTTACAACCGCAATGACTTGCAGCTTGTCACCAGGCTTGCGGTGCGGAACATACTTCTTCACTTCGGTACGGCCATTACGATCCAGATAATGACGCAATTCCAGCATCTGCTCGGCCGTATAGGATCGCCGCCCGGATGTCGCTTGAGCCGGAACGGGGCCTTTGCCTTCCAGATGCAAGCGCTTCAGATTGTTCTGCGTCACACCAAGATAGTGCGCCACTTCAGCCATGGAGAACTGCCGCAATGTCTTCTTTGCATTCGGCGGAAATTTTTCCATCCGAAGCTGGTTAAGGCGGCGTGATATCTCTGCTCCCTGATCGAGGATCTTGTCATCAAACTCGAACTTGGGCAGAGGTAGAGCGAAATTCATCGGAGACAAAACCTCTAATAGCGCTTTTTCAAAGCAAATCTTCTAAGAAGCGCCATTAAGCTCCGATTCTAACAATCCAGCAAGAAATTTTAGGTTAACAAATGGTTAACGGGAATTGGCAATCCAAATCGACAAAGTCTCTCATCCATTTATGCGCCAAATTGCATTACCAACCAATCTCTTTTCCGAACTACTAGTTAATGCACTGATTTCATTTACGTAAATGCATAATTTTACTGCGGTAAATTTGAGTAAAAAGAAAAACGATGCCGCACCAGCTGCTGAATTCCCAGCCAACCACGCAATCAATGTACATTCCGGGTTCAATATTTATCCAATGGTTTGTTTGACCACAGCATACGTTATTCTACTCACGGCTCATCCAATTCGGTCCCAGCGGCGAATCGCACCCGGTTTCTGCCTTCGGATTTTGCCCGGTATAAGGCTATATCAGCTGCCTTGATGAGGCGCGGCCACTCTTCCGCCCCAAGCGGGCCCGATGCAACACCGAAACTCGCAGTCATGTTCAGACGAGCGCCGTCAGCCAGAACAATCTCGTGCCGTTGCAATGCAAGCCGCAACCTGCGCGCACGCATAACCACATCCGAAAGCAGATCGCCCGATAGAAGAATCGCAAACTCTTCACCGCCAAAGCGGGCAATCACATCTGTCGGCCGCAACATTGATCGAAAGAGAGCCGCCACTTCCCGCAAAACCTGATCTCCCGCCTGATGACCATACGTATCGTTGACGAGTTTAAAATAATCGATGTCGATCAGAACGAGACAAGCTGTTTCCGCCTGCCCGTCAGCTTTCGCTTTGCTTTGCCCAATAAGATCAAGCGTACGGCGGTTGAAGAGGCCCGTCAGACCATCTGTTTCCGCTTGTTCTTTCAGCTTGTCGGTTAGCCGTGCCCGCTCGCGGAGCTTGCCACGCAATATCTGAATGGCATCAAATAAGCGGCGCATCTCACCCGCATAGTGCGCAGGATTGCCGAGTTGTACGGGCTGATCTTCCGCCAATCCAATAACCTCATCCCGAGCTTGCAGCAACGGAGATAAAACAGACCTGTGAACCATACGGACCAGACTGGCAAGGATCACCAAGATAGCCGTGGTGATGGCAATGACCATCAGCAATGTTCTCAATGCGCGATCGCGCGTTTGCATCAGCTCGTCAATTTTTACATTCAGAAATTCACTGCGCAGGCTCTCCAATGGTTGGAGCGTTTTCACAAAACGCCTGGTGAATTCCTCGGCTGTCAAAGAATAATTGCCGGAGTTTCGGCCTTCTGTGACAAGGGCATCAAACATCTCTAGCCCCTCACCAAAGAAGACGCGTTCGATTTCCTCGCGTTTTCCGATAAGCCTTGCATCACTGCGGAAGATCGCGTCCTGTCCGCCGACCAATCGCCAAAGCTCGTTCAGCCGGCCGCGGGTTCGGCTGCTGTCAATCAAATGTTTGCGTTCCAAAGGATGACGTGTCGCGATCGGCGCCATGATTTGTGATGCAATCCGGCCGCCATACTCTCTGAGGTCGCTCAACATGTGACCGATCAAGACAGATGCTGCAATTCCGTCATCCGCATCAACCAGATCATCGACATTCCAGGCGACGATTGACTGAAAATTGTCAACAACTGCGAACATTCCTTCGATCGCCAGTTGAACGTCTTCAAGACGCCGCTGCCCGAAGGGAAGATTTGCAACGCGATCAACCTCCGCTCTGGCGCTTTTCAGCTGTGTGTTTGTTTGTTCCAGAAAACGCAGGGGTATTGGATGGTCAATTGACTCACGATTAGGCGCAATGGGATTTGCAATCGCCTCAATGGCTGCATCACTTGCTGCACGAAACTGAACGAGTTGCCGTTTCGCATCATCAGTCGGGAGATCCATGATTCCCATCACTGCATTGGATGGGCCTCGCTCGGCCGATAAACGATTGGCCGCATCCAAGACCAGACGGTAGCGTTGAACACGATCTAGGTTGCGGCGAGCGAGCCAGTAATCGCCATAGGACGGCATTATGATGCTTGCGGCGAGAATGCCCGTGCAGACAACTGCCATGCCCGTTCCCGTCCAGAGCTTCCAATATAGGCTTCTGCCCATATCTTTCTGTGGCGAGGATTGGCTTGTTTCAACGTGGCTGGACACTGTCGATTCGGGGCGTCTCCCGGAACGGGCTGGACGAGGTGAAGTCAATCAATATTATCCTATCGCAATAGTCCCCACCCGCGGCTCATGAGCCGCCTGCAAGACTGTACTTCTGTCCCCTCTGAAGTCTGTGATCATTATCGATCACATGGTCTTGTAATCCGATCCTATGCCGCTTTTAACGGAAGATATCAATAGGGATACACGTATAGGTTGATTCTCATTATGCACTTTTGGTTGCATGCTAAAAACAAGGCGATCTGAAAAAGACTGCTCTGTGTAAGCGATCAATACCAATATGACTGAATGATTCATAAAAACTGCAAAACCGCGCATTTTGAGATGCGCGGCCTCGCTCGATTGTTTATTTCTTCGTATCCGCCTTACGGCTCGCATCATCTTCCACGAGTTCATACCACATGGCGTTGAGAACCGCGAAAGCCGCCGCAAATGGCAATCCAAGAAGCCAGGCAAAGTACCACATTTTTTTACTCCTCCATTGTTCTAGTAAGCATGGCCGCTTTTATTGCTAATAGTTTTGTTGTCCACTTTGCCCCATAGCACTCGATAGACCCACGTTGTGTAGGCTGTAATGAGCGGTACAAAGATGACCACCACGACAAGCATGATAAAGAGCGTCAGATGGCTTGATGACGTATCCCAGACTGTCAGGCTTGATCGCGGATCGATCGACGAGGGCAAAATAAATGGAAACATCGACAGACCGACAGTCGAAATAATTCCGAAGATCGAGAGCGCACTTGACAGTATGGTTGTAATCTCGCGTTTGCCTCTGAAACCCAGCAAGGCAATCATGGCACCAAGAAACCCGAGGGCAGGGGCGATGATCATCCAGCTATGGGTACCGAAATTGACAAACCAGGCGTTATTATCCTGCACCACTGTCTTCAACAGCGGGTTCGACGGGCCAACCGGATTGATAATGCTGGTAATGCGATAACCGCCAATCATCGTCCATAGGATCAAACCGGCAAGAGCAAACAGAAGAACGGTGATTGGTGCCGCAAAACTGCCAAACCGACGAGCCCGTTCTGCAATGATGCCCGTCGTTTTCAGCTGCAGCCACGCGCTGCCATGCATGATCAGCATAGAGACCGATAGAAGCCCGCAGAGAAGCGCGAACGGATTGAGAAGGCCAAAGAAGGATCCCTCATAGAAAACGCGCAGGTCGCCGTCGAAACGGAAGGGAACACCCTGCAAAACATTGCCCAAGGCAACACCAAAGATCAGGGATGGCACGAAACCACCAACAAAGAGCGCCCAGTCCCAGGCAGTGCGCCATGTGGCGCTATCGCGTTTGGAGCGGTATTTGAACGCAACGGGGCGAACAATCAGCGCTGCCAGTATGAGGAACATTGCGAGATAGAAACCGGAGAAGGATACGGCATAAAGCGGAGGCCATGCGGCGAATATCGCACCGCCACCAACAATAAGCCAAACCTGATTACCTTCCCAGATGGGACCAATTGTGTTGATGGTGATCCGCCGCTCCATGTCAGTTCGCGCAACAAAGGGCAGAAGCGTCCCAATGCCGAGATCAAAACCATCTGTTACAGCAAACCCAATCAGCAATACGCCGAGTAAAAGCCACCAGATCAGTCGTAACGTGTCGTAATCAATGAATTGATGCAGGATCATGATCGTTTACTCCGCCGGAACAATGTGTGGGGAAATCAGGAGCGCTTCCGGTTCGTCGTCCGGTTCCGGTCCTTTGCGAATGGCACGAAGCATCAAGCCCATCTCGATGATGAACAGCACCGTGTAGATCGTGACAAAGCCGGCAATCGTGATCAGCAAGGACATTGCACCAAGATTGGAAACTGCTGCTGCTGTCGGTAGAACACCTTCGATGATCCAAGGCTGGCGGCCAAATTCCGCAACGATCCAGCCCATTTCGGCGGCAATCCAGGGGAGGGGGATCGCCAATACCGCAATCCGTAACAACCATGGATATGTATCGAGTTGCCGGCGCACAGACAGCACAAAAAAGGTTGCAGTCAGCAAGATGAAGAACATACCGAGCCCAACCATGATGCGGAAAGACCAGAAGAGGGTAGGGACATGCGGAACCGTATCCCACGCGGCCTTTTCAATCTGTGCATCTGTTGCCTGACGCGGATCGTCAACATAGCGCTTGAGAAGCAAGGCATAGCCCAGGTCAGCACCATTATTTTCAAATGTAGCGCGGGTGTCAGGGGCAATTTCACCCGTGCTGCCAGCCGCACGTATCTGCTGAAGTGCATCATAGGCAAGCAAACCTTGCTTGATCCGCACTTTCGCGTGCTTGACCAGATCTTCAATACCCGGAATTTCCGTGGTCAGGGAGCGCGTACCGATCAATCCCATAAGCCAAGGGATATGCACCGCATAATGGGTTTCACGCGACTGTTGATCGGGAAAGCCGAAGGCTGTGAAAGCAGCCGGAGCAGGCTCGGTCTTCCACATCGCTTCAATGGATGCGAGCTTCATCTTCTGATGTTCGGTGGAGAGATAGCCGCTCTCATCTCCAAGCACGACCACGGAGAGGGAAGCCGCAAGCCCGAAGGAGGCAGCCACCGTCATCGATCGTTTGGCCAGAGCCGTGTGGCGACCTTTCAAAACATACCAGGCCGAGACGCCGAGAACAAAGATTGAGGCCGTTACGTAACCGGCTGAGACCGTGTGAACGAACTTTGCCTGAGCAACCGGATTAAACAAAACTGCAAAGAAATCAGTGACTTCCATTCGCATGGTCTGCGGATTAAACGCCGATCCGACGGGATTCTGCATCCAGCCATTGGCAATCAGTATCCACAAAGCGGAGAAGTTCGAACCGATGGCAACCAACCAGGTTGCTGTGAGGTGCCCGACTTTGGAAAGCTTGTCCCAACCGAAAAAGAACAACCCGACGAAGGTCGCTTCGAGGAAAAATGCCATCAGGCCCTCAATGGCCAGTGGTGCCCCAAAAATATCACCGACATACTGGCTGTAATAGCTCCAGTTCATGCCGAACTGGAATTCCATGACAATACCGGTCGCCACGCCAAGCGCGAAGTTGATACCGAACAACGTGCCCCAGAATTTCGTCATTTGCCGCCAGATCACACGACCGGTCATCACATAGACGGTCTCCATGATCGCAAGCAGCACGGAAAGGCCGAGCGTCAAAGGTACGAAAAGAAAGTGATAAAGCGCTGTTATCGCAAATTGCAGGCGCGAGAGCGCCACGATGTCGAGTTCCATCTGCTTCTGTCGGGTTCGCCCGACCCCCTGTTGATCAGCGTTGCGACAGGCAAGCGCCGAGTGAAAGAGACTGTGCGGTCAATCAGGCCGCAATGTTGCAAGCACGGCGTCAAACTCCGGTGCGCCGCGGTGTATGGAGGCAATAAGTTGCCCCTGTTTCATAATGAGAAGACGATCAGCCAACTCGGCCTCCCGCCGTATGTGAGTAGCAATGACGACTGAACGGCCCCCCATCTGCTGTTTCAGACGCGCAAGGACATCGCGGGCCGTGTCGCCATCAAGCCCTTCAGTTGGCTCATCCAGCAACCATAGCGACGCGTCACGCAGAAGCAGCCGCGCAAGCGCCAGGCGACGCAATTGGCCACCTGAGAGCCCAAGTCCGCCTTCGCCGAGCCGAGTAGCAAGCTGTCCGGGCAATGTCCTTACGTGGTCTGCGAGACCCGCTATCGCCAATACGTGCCAAAGGTGCGCATCAGTCGCATCCGGATCAGCAAGCCTGAGGTTGTCACGAAGACTATCCTGAAATAACTCCGTCTTTTGGGTAAGCCGCGCCGAGGATATATATCTGATGCAGCCAACTCCCGGTGCAATTTCCCCTGCAATCAACATCATCAGCGTCGATTTACCTGCGCCGCTCGCGCCGAGCAGAGCGATGTGCTCGCCTTTTGCAAGGGTAAGCGAAATGTCAGTGAGAGCAGGTATGAAAGCTCCCTTGTGAAAGGCCGTGACAGCCTCCAGTTGGACTGCATTATTGCCCGGGGGAGGGGAGGGAAGAGGAGGGGAGGGGATATCTACAAGATTGCTGCCAATACGCCTTGCCGCTAGAACTGTACGACCAAGCTCCAAAGCGCCGCGCCGCAACCCGGCAAAGGGCTCAAGCGCTGCCAAAACCAACAATATGCCCAGCGCAGCAACCGGCGCGCCGATCAGACCGGCCTGTGCGAGAATGGCGACAGCAATCAGCGTTCCGGAAAGGAGCACGGCGGCGGCTATCCCAAAGCCAACTGTAACACCCATTTCCACCTGATTCAGCCGATCATCCGCATCAGCCAAGCGGTCATTAGCGGATCTGATCGCATCACATTGGGCTGAGACTCGTCCAGCCATGATGAGATCCGCCTGACCTGCGATCAGATCGATAACACGCGAGCGCTGCGCCTCAAGCCCGTGGGTGCGGCGGCGGGCAGCACCGAGTGAAAAACGACCGGCAAGAACAGGAATTCCAAACCCCGTTACCAAAAGCCATAGCGCAACGCTCAGCCCAAGGACCGGGTGCATCAGGCCAAAAGCAACGCTGATCGTCAATGCGGAGCACAACGCGACCGCACCGGGAACCAGTATACGCAGGTAGAGGGAGTCGAGAGCATCTATGTCTGCCGTCAACCGAAACAGCAATTTTGACGGTCGCTGTAAAAGCGCATGGGCAGCGTCAGGCCGCGCCCATCCGCGAAACAATTTCTCCCGCAAACCAGCAAGCACACCCAGCGTGGCATCATGGGTCGTCAACCGCTCGCCATAACGCGCTGCAGTCCGTGCGAGAGCAAGAAAGCGGATACCCGCAGATGGCGCGAAGACATCAAAGGCAAAGGCGGTCGCTGACGAAAGCCCGGCAATTGCCGTGGCGGTGATGAACCAGCCGGATAATCCGAGGAGCGCAGTGCCAGCCAACACCGTCGCAGCTGCCAGCAGCGCACCTGCAACAAGCATAAAGCGTCGCTCTGCGAGGAAAAGCTGGATAACGGGGCGAAAATCGCGCCAGAAAGACATCATATGCCACTCCTCGAAAATGCCATTCGAAGATCGAGGATGCGGTGTGCGCGCGCTGCCAGTACCGGGTCGTGTGTCGCTATGACAAGCGTCTTGCCTTTGGACATCGCGAACAATCTTTCGGCAATATCATTAGCTGTCTCACTATCGAGATGCGCCGTTGGCTCATCGGCAAGGATGATCGACGCCTCAGCATTAGCGGCCGCACGGGCAAGAGCAAGACGCAGTGCTTCGCCCCCCGAAAGTCCAGCCCCTCCCTCACCGATTGCAGCCTTGCCACGAGCATTGGCAACATTATCGAGAGCAGACTGATGCAGAGCCGCCTCGACCGCTTGCCCATCGATGTTGGGGCGCCCCAGGGAAATATTTGCAGAGACGGTGCCAGCAAAAATATGCGGTCTTTGCCCAACCCAGGCAATCTTTTTGCGCGCCTCCACAGCATTTGTCGCCACGGACAGGCCAGCGATAGCAATATCTCCGCATTCCAGTGGCGCAAGACCAGCAATCAGAGCCAACAACGTCGATTTTCCCGATCCGCTTGGCCCAAGCAGCGCAACAGTTCCACCAGAAGCAATATCAAAGCTGATATCCTCAAAGACTGGCAGTTGTTTATCGGCATAGCGGAATGTGAGACCTCTGATCTGAACCGCTGATGTTCCGGACGATTGAACGGCAGTTTTTTGCTGATGGCCCTTTGCATTTTTTGCGCCTGGCACCTCAGTGCCACCGACCGCAAGCTTGCGTAGCGCGTCCAGCGCAGTTTCTCCGGCAGCTCGGTCGTGCCAGACAGACGAGAGTTCACGCAGAGGCTCAAAAAACGCCGGAGCGAGCAGGAGGATAAACAGCCCTTCGCTCAGTGAAAGTCGGCCGCTCCATGTGCCGAAATCCAGCTGCCCGAGAAGATGAAAGCCGACATAAACAGCCACCATGGCAACGCCGAGCGCCGCAAACAACTCAAGAACCGCCGAGGACAGAAAGGCGATGCGCAACACGGCCATTGTCCGCATCCGCAAGGATTCCGCATCGTCTCGCAGACGCTTTGCTGTCCTATCAACAGCGCCGAGCGAACGGATCGTGGCAAGCCCGCGCAGCCGATCCAGCAGAAATGCATTCATTCCGCCAACCTCGACCAATTGTGCTTCGCTCGCCGCCTTGGCACGCCAGCCGATAAGCGCCATGAAAACAGGAATAAGCGGCGCTGCCACAAGCAGAACGATAGCGGCGGCCCAGGAGAGCGGCAGAACACAAAGAATGATGGCGACCGGGACCACCGTTGCCTTGAACCTCGCGGGACCAAAGCGCGCGAGATAGGGTACGACCGCCTCAGCCTGTTCCGTCAGAATGCTTGCCGCAGCACCCGAGGCTATCCGATCAGGATCAAGCGGCGAACGGCGAGCCAGAACTGCAACGGCGTCTACCCGCAGTTCCGAAAGAGCAGCGCGCGCAGCACGAAAAGCCAGTCGGTTTCCCAGCGCATCGATCAACGCACGTACTATTCCAATCAGAAGGACGCCAGCAGCGAGCCATATTATGCCGGATATCGCGTTACCGGTCGCGATCTGGCCGACAGCGATGCTCAAAAGCCCTGCCTGCGGCAACCACAGGAGAGAGCCAGCAGCCTGAATGAAGGCTGCACGTCTTACCTGACCGCCGCGGTTAACCGCTGAAGTTTGACCAGTGCTAACGGAGGTTTGTTCGACGCGCGGAGAGCCGCTGGCTACCGTAGTACCGGCCCGCAAAGCTGTCGAGGAACTCAACGCGTCGACTGACATCGGTTATGCCCTGTCCAGATTGCGTTTGGAACGACCGAGTGAAACGATCTTGTCCTTCGCCTCGAGCAATCGCGTCACCTTGGCCCCAAGTGTAAGCAATGTTGCAAGACGATCAGTTTCGAGCTTCTTCACATCATCATACCAAGTTGTCAGACGTTCGATAAGGCCATGCATTTCCGCCATGCGTTCCTGAGCGTGGCGTTCGGCATCGCTTGCGGGCTGCTGCATGAGAATCTCGCGCAAAACAGAAAGTGTTGGATCGACCTCCCGTTTCTTTCGCTCTTCAGCAAGTGTTCGCAAAATCTGCCAGACATCGTCAGGTGTCGTAAAAAAGTCCCGGCGATCATCCGGGAGATGTTTCAGCAGAACCAAGTTCCATGCCTGCAATTCGCGCAAACTCATCGAAACATTGGACCTGGAAATACCAAGGGAATCGACAATCTGGTCCGCGTTCAATGGCTCAGGAGAGACATAGAGCAACGCGTAAATCTGACCGACGGTACGGTTAATGCCCCAGCGGCTACCCATTTCACCAAAATGCAGGACGAAGGATTGAACGAGAGGAGGAAGGTTCATCGGCGATTCCTGATGCAACAGTTATTTCAGTAATTACTGAAATTACAATATTTGACAAAGAAGCCCGATGCAAGTGGAGGGAAAGCTAACGCGTCATTCTCTCGCAGGTCGCGAATTTTATAACATCAATTCAAAGGCTTAAAAAAAGAAACCCAGCCGTCGCCAGCTGGGTTTCAAAAAGAATAATGAACGATTGTGCGGTTTAATTCAAGCCAAGCTTGCCGCGCAGGGTCGAAAGATCTTCGGCCAACGTGTTAACAGCGGCGGCCAGCACTGTGCGATCATCATCAGTCAGCTTGTCATAAAGCTCGTAACCTTCGGCGGTCTTGTACTTCGACAAAGTCTTGTCGACAGTATCAAAATTGCCCGAAACCTTGGTCACAAATGCACTGTCATCCTTTTCGATCAAGGGGCGAACCAGATCGAAAATCTTGCGGGAACCATCAAAGTTTGCCTTGAAGTCCCACAGATCCGTATGGCTGTAGCGGTCTTCTTCACCGGAAATCTTGGTTGCAGCCACTTCTTCCATTAGTGCAGCAGCGCCGCCCACAACTTTTTCGGGCGGGAATGTCAATTCGGTGATGCGCTTGTGGAGTTCCACCACATCCGCCTGAAGCTTGTCAGCAAAGTCTTTCAGGCCTTCCGTGCTGTTCTGGCTGAAAAGGCCATATTCAAGCCGATGGAAACCGGTGAAAGCAGGATCTTTCTCCGCCTGTTCGTGATCATCAGCACGGGAGTCAATCGAGCCATCAAGATCGCTGAAAAGTTCAGCCACTGGTTCCACGATTTCGTAGTTCATGCGGGTTGGCGCGTAAAGCTTCTTGGCCTTCTCCAAATCCCCGGCCTTAATGGCATCGGTAAAAGCCTTTGTCTCGTTGACGAGCTTCTCAAGATTCTCGCCAATGAAAAGCTTGTACTCGGCAATCGGCCCTACGAGATCGAGAGGGGAGACTTCCGCGTTAGCAGCACGCGGTGCTACCGCAGCGGTTATGGCAAAGACACTTGCTGTAAGGTAGGCGCTTAGTTTCATAGATAGCTCCTTCAGGATTTGGTGAGTGTTGGAGTATGGCCGGCTGCTTCCAGTAATGATCGGCCAAGAAAATCATCGGCATTGACAACGCCGGGCAGGGTAAAGAAAAAACCGCCGCCAATCGGCTTGATATATTCCTCAAGCGGTTCGCCATTCAGCTTGTTCTGAACGGCAATAAACCCCTTCTCGAGATCAGCCTGATAAGCGATGAACAGCAGCCCTTGCTCGAGCTGACCGGATTTGCTTACACCGTTTGAATAGTTGAACGGGCGGCGCAGGATCAGGTGCGCGTCAGACCCCTTTGCGCGGTCATTTGCCAGCCTGATATGCGCATCCAGCGGTGTAACCGTACCTTCCGCATCCTTCGCATAGTCAGGCACTTCTATTTCGGTGCGCCCACCAAATGGCGCTCCGCTTGGCTTGAGCCGTCCGATGATGCGCTCCTGTTCACCCAGCGGCGTACGGTCCCACCGCTCGACAAAATTGCGGATGATCCGGATCACCTGATAGGTACCATTACGCGCCCAAGCGGGCTCGTCGCCACTGCCTTGAACCCAGACAATCCTATCCATCAATTCGGTATTGCCAGCATCCGGGTTTGCCGATCCATCCCGGAAGCCAAGGAAGTTGCGCGCACTCTGGTGTGTGCCATCAGGGCTGCGCGGCAAAACAGGCACGGAGCCTTCCTGCTTCCAGCGCAAAACCATCAAATCAGGCAGATTTTTCAGGATATCGCGCAGCGCATGAATATTGGTATCGGGTGTATTTGACGATATCTGCAACGAGAGATCGCCATGGCATAGTGATTGATCCAGCGCATCATTTGTGAATGCCTTCATACGGGAAAGGCGGACAGGCTTATGCGGTAAAAGCCAGTCACGTTGATCGAAGAACGACGCTCCCAGCGAGACAGTCATTGTCAGATTGTCAGGCAGAACCACGGGGCCAAGAATGCCATTGTCAGCCGGAGGCAGTTTGTCATCGAGTGCGGGAGGCGTGCCACCCTTCATCAGGAAGGCAATACGAGCCGAAAGGGTTCTGAAAAGCCGCTCAACATCTTCCGGTTTGCTTGCCAGAACCCGGAAAGACGCCACCATACCTGCCGCAGGACGCGGTGTTACGATGCCAGACTGATATTGTCCGTTGAAGGGTTGCTGCTCCAGCATTTTGTCACTGACAGGCGCATCTGTGACCTGTTCGCCATGACTTTCTGCAGCATGTGCGCCGGTAACACCGGCGGCCAGCACACTACCCGCTGCACCAACACCAAGCAAAAGATTGCGGCGGTTGGTGATAAAAGACTGTGCGTCGTTGTCTTTTGCCATGCTTGCTTCTCGTCCTATTCCAAACCAACAGCGGCATTGAGCTTACCGATGGAATCGGCGAGCGCCTGCATCTGCATAGCCAGCGCCTTTTTACTGTCGGCATTCACGTCGCTGTACGACGGGAAACCACCCGGACCGCGCAGTGCCTTGAGCGCACTATCAACAGCCGCTAACCGAGCTTCGATATCGGCAATAACAGTAGGCGAACCCTGAGCAACAACCGGCTTCATCAGCGCCATCATGCGTGAGACACCGGCGAGATTGGCTTCAAAATCGGCAAGATCAGTCTGTGAATAGTGATCTTCACCCGCGGTAATCCTTGTGCTGGCAATAGTGCCAATCAAACGGGCGGCACCGCTGGCAATCTGGTCTGGCGGAATGCGCAGTGACCGCGCACGATCCTTGAGGGCAGTAACGTCAGCCAGCAATTTGGCGGAAACGGGTGCCAAGCCATCGAGATTCTTGACCGAATAGAGCCCGTATTCGATGCGGTGAAAACCGGTAAATCCGGCATCCGCCTCGCGCTTTTCAAGATAATCGGCAACAGGATCAATCGCATTGTGCAGATCGGCGAAACGATCCGCCATCGGCTCAAGCTGCATGTAGGGCAGACGCGCCTTCTGGTAGAGGTCTCGCGCCTTGTCGATGTCTCCAGCCTTGATCGCATCGTCGAGCGCCTGAACGCCCTTCACAAGCGCGCTCGTCTGCGTCGCAAGAAACACCTGATATTCGGCCAGTGGGCCGACAAATGCCACGAGTGCCGGTCGTGCTGCGGCCGCATCCGCTTCTGCTGACGGTGTTACAGTCAGGGTCCCGCGCGGATTGTTGAGAAGACCGCAGGTGATTTCGTACTTGCCCGCGTTCAGTTTGGCCGTCAGCGTCTGCGTGAAGCCCGGAACAATATTCTCCCGCTCTTCCAGAACCATGACGCCGTCAAGGATTTCCCATTCGAGCGCGCGGTCAGATTTATTGACGATTTTGAATGTCGTACGGCCGGCAGGTACGGTCAGGGCATTCGGATCACATTTGCCTTCGCTGATCGTAACAGTAACCGCGCCGTCAGCCGGGCCAGTTTTGACCTTTGTCGAAGCATAGTAAAACGCGGCACCACCGGCAACGACAAGCAGGCCAGCACCGACAACGGCAAACTTCATCAGCTTTTGTGATGGTGGAGGAGAAGACGGATTTGTATTGGCTGCCATGAAAAGCTTTCAATGAGTTGGTCGCGACGCCGCAACTGCGCTTTGACGCTGAGGTGCGGGCCGTAGAAAAAAGAACAGGCTAATGGCGAGAAATGCGACATAGGCAATGACCTCACCCAGTGTCGGCATATCCTGATAACCAAACATGCCTGAAAGCAGTGTGCCGAAAGTACTACTGACCGGCAGCACGTCGCTCAAATCGATCACAACAGTCTGCAAACTGTTCCAGACACCTGCCTCGTGCAGATGGCGCAGTGACCCGGCAAGGATACCCGCAGCAACAACCAGGATGAACAGGCCAGTCCAGTAGAAAAAGCGCTTCAAATTAAGGCGGACACCACCGGCATATATGCCGTAGCCGAGACAAATGGAGACAATGATACCCAACAGCGCCCCAAGCGGCGCATCGGAGTTTGCACTCTGTTCAAAAATGGCCAGCAGGAAGAACACGGATTCAAGACCTTCGCGGGCGACCGCAAAGAACACCATGGCAACAAGCGCCGCACCTTGCCCCGACGAATGAGCGAGTGCTTCGTCGATAGACGTATGCAATTCGGATTTGATCGAGCGCGCAGCCTTGCGCATCCAGAAAACCATCGATGACAAAACAATGACGGCAATAAAACCGACGATTGCCTCAAAAAACTCCTGCGCCTTCTGCGGGAATTGGGCGCTAACCATCTGGAGGCCGGCACCCACGAACAGCGAAAGCGCAACGGCCAACAAAATGCCAACCCACACTGCGGGCATCCACGAGCCACGACCCGTCTGCTTCAAATAACTTGCAACAATGCCAACAATCAGCGCGGCCTCAATGCCCTCGCGCAGCATAATCAAAAATGGAACAAGCATTAAAACCAATCCTCGGCGCTGACAGCCCGATGTTGTACAGCGCAGGGCAAGTCATAAACCGGGACGAAAAACGAAGCAATAACAATATATTAGAAGAATTCTAAGAAGGCGTAGAGGTAAAATTCTGTAATCTTTTCCGTATGTTGAGTTATTTAGTCCACTATTTTGCGACATTAAATTGGTCGACTTTGAGTGTAGGCAGATCACCCAGATCAGAGAAGATGAGCTATTCACACAGGTTTTCCCAGCGCGTGGCAGCACTCATCCAAATATCTGCAGCAGTCGCGCCTCTCTTCACTCAGGAAGAAAGGCGCTTTTCAGAACCATCAATTCTCCGGCTTGCCGTAGCCACCACCGGTTGGGGTGACAATGACAAACGCCTCGCCAGCTTCGAGAACCGTGTGGGCGCAACCCTGAAGCTCTTCCACCCTACCGTCCTTGCGACGCACAGCATTTGTCCCGGTCTGTCCGGGTTCGCCGCCCTTCAGACCAAAGGGTGCAACCCGGCGATGACCGGAGAGTATAGCAAAGTCTAGCTTCTCCTGCGCGCGGATTGTCCGTTTCGTGCCATTGCCTGCGGACCATTTGCCTTTGCCACCGGAATTCGGGCGGATATGGAAATCTTCCAGCACCACAGGAAAACGCGTCTCAAGAATTTCGGGATCGGTCAGACGCGAATTGGTCATGTGCGTATGGATCGCATCGGCACCGTTATATCCGGGTCCCGCAGGCGCACCGGAACAGATGGTTTCATAGTACTGATATTGATCATTGCCGAAGGTAAGATTATTCATCGTCCCCTGAGCCGCCGCCTGAGCACCCACAGCCCCGAACAGACAGTTTGTCACCGCTTGGCTGACCTCGACATTACCAGCCACAACAGCGGCAGGATATTCCGGGGAGAGCATGGTTCCTTCGGGGACAATAATATGGATCGGACGCAGACAACCGGCATTCATCGGAATATCGCTCTGTACCAATGTACGAAAGACATAGAGCACAGCGGCACGCGTCACCGGGCGCGGCGCGTTAAAATTGTCAGCGCGCTGCTCCGACGTGCCTGTGAAATCCACTGTTACCTCGCGGGCTGCTTTGTCGACTGATATGTTGACGACAATGCTGCACCCCTGATCCATTTCATAGGTAAAGCGGCCATCCTGTAATTGATCAAGCACGCGGCGCACGCTTTCCGCCGCATTATCCTGTACATGCCCCATATAGGCCTCGACCACGTCCTCGCCAAAATGACTGATCATCTTGCGCAATTCGGCAACGCCCTTTTCATTGGCGGCAACCTGCGCTTTCAGATCATTGACGTTCTGCAAGAGGGTACGCACCGGATAGCGGGCGCCGGTCAGAAGCGCAGCCAACTCTTCCTCGCAGAAGCGGCCACGATCGATCAGTTTGAAGTTGTCGATATAGACACCTTCTTCCTCAATTGTGGTAGCCAGTGGTGACATGGAACCCGGCGCAATGCCGCCAATATCCGCATGATGACCACGACTGGCGACCCAGAAGCGGATTGTCGTGCCGGCATCATCAAAAACCGGCGTACAGACAGTCAGATCCGGCAAGTGAGTACCACCGTTATAGGGCGCATTAATCAAAAAGACGTCACCGGGATGAATGACCGGATTTTCGCGAATGGCTGCAGCTACGGACGCATCCATTGAGCCGAGATGCACCGGCATATGCGGCGCATTGGCAACAAGATTTCCTTCCGCATCAAAAACGGCGCAGGAGAAATCCAGCCGCTCCTTGATGTTGACGGAATAGGCGGTGTTTTGCAGCGTAACGCCCATCTGCTCGGCGATGGACATAAAGAGATTGTTGAAAATCTCCAGCATCACCGGATCAGCTTTGGTGCCGATAGCTGAACGGTCAGGCAAAGCCTTGATACGTTTAAGGACGATATGATCCTTGGCCGTCAGTTCCGCCTGCCAGCCGTCTTCAATGACGATGGTCTGATTCGGCTCAATGATGATCGCCGGACCGGCAAGGCGCTGTCCGGGTTTCATTGCATCACGCAACACCACTGCTGCATCTTGGGCGCTGCCTTGCGAGTAGAAACTGTTACGCCTTACAATATCCGGCTCGCCCGTTGCGGTTGCATCCACCGATGTTTCGGCTTGCCCTGCACCACCGCCGACGGTCTCCACCTCAACGGCATCGATGACAAGCGCCTTGTTTTCGGCGACAAAGCCAAAGCGGCGCTTGTGCAAGATCTCAAATTCGCGGCGCATGCGGCTGATATCGTCATGTTCAGGGAAGGTCGCCTCAACCGCCAGCACCGTATCAGTACCGGCATAACGGATATGGGCGCGCACAATGCTGCTGATTTCACTCTCGGCAATACCCTGCGCATAGAGTTCGGCGAGACATTCATGCTGAAGTTCCTCTGCCAGAACAGCAAGCGGGGCAGGGGCGGCAGGATCAAGCGCCACGCCCAATGCCTTTTGCCGCGTGGCGCGAATGTCTGCGAGACCCATGCCATAGGCCGAAAGCAAGCCGGACATGGGATGAACAAGGATGCTTTTCATCCCAAGTGCGTCGGCAACCAGACAGGCGTGCTGTCCACCCGCACCGCCAAAGCAACTCAATGCATAGCGCGTGACATCATAGCCGCGCTGTACGGAAATTTTCTTGATGGCCTCAACCATATTGGCAACCGCAATCCGGATGAAACCATCAGCCACATCCTCGGGGCTGCGCCCATCTCCGATCCGGTTTGCCAGTTCGGTGAAGCGGGCTTTCACCACATCGACATCCAGCGGTTCGTTTTGATCTGGACCGAAGATCGGCGGGAAAAATTCGGGCAGGAGCTTGCCAACCATGACATTGGCGTCAGTCACAGCCAGCGGACCACCGTTGCGATAGCAGGCAGGCCCCGGATTGGCGCCGGCCGAATCCGGTCCAACACGGAATCGTCCCGCATCGAAATGCAGGATCGAGCCGCCACCAGCAGCCACCGTATGGATCAGCATCATCGGCGCACGAACCCGAACCCCTGCAACTTCGGTCTCAAAAGCCCGTTCATATTCGCCGTCAAAATGCGCCACATCGGTGGATGTTCCACCCATGTCGAAGCCGATGACATTGGGGAAACCTGCCTCTTCACCGGTTCTGGCCAGACCAACCACGCCGCCCGCCGGACCAGACAGGATTGCATCCTTGCCCTGAAACATATCGGCGGCTGTCAGACCACCCGATGACATCATGAACATGACGCGGGCGCCTGTGCGGGCAATGTCCAACTCCTTGGAAACCTGTGCCACATAGCGGCGGAGTACTGGCGAGAGATAAGCATCGATAACAGTAGTGTCGCCGCGCCCGACCAACTTGATCAGCGGTGACACCTCGTGGCTGACGGAAACCTGAGTAAAGCCCAGCTCGCGCGCAATCGCTGCAATGGCGGCCTCATGAGCCGGAAACTTGTAGGCATGCATGAAAACAATAGCGAGCGCGTCGTAACCCTCTTCCTTCAATGCTTTCAGAGCCGTGCGCGCCTGCTGCTCATCAAAGGAAATTTCAACCGTGCCATCGGCCAGTACACGCTCGTTGATTTCGACAACCTGATCGTACAGTGCCTCCGCCTTGATGATCTCAGTGGCAAAGATGTTCTTGCGTTCCTGATAGCCAATGCGAAGAGCATCGCGAAAGCCTTTTGTGGTGATCAGCGCGAGGCGCTCGCCCTTGCGTTCGAGCAAAGCATTTGTCGCAACGGTCGTGCCCATACGCACTTCGCCGATAAGTCCGGAGGGGATAGCTTCGCCGGGCTTCAATCCCAGATGCAGGCGAATGCCTTGTACAGCGGCATCCTTGTAAGCATCAGGGTTCTCGGACAGTACCTTGCGGGCATGGAGTTTGCCTTGCGGATCACGGCCGATGACATCAGTGAACGTGCCGCCACGGTCGACCCAGAAATCCCAGCTTCCCATGCTCATCCTGCACTCCTCTTGCTCGACTGCCACATTTGTAAGCATGCCCAATTAATAGACTATAGCGTCGTTGACAATATGTCGATAAAATGATGATATAAATTCGTCAAGGTGGAGGCAAGAAGAATGACGACTGGTCCCAAAGACCACACGACGGCGGATATTGAACAGTTTGCAACGGCACTGCCGAAGCATCTGAAACCTGTTTCTTCGATTGGCCCTATCGTATCGTCAGCACATCTTGCCGAGGGCGGTTCGCCCGGTCTTTCCGAAGTCGAATACGGTATGATTCTCGCTTCCCATGCCTTTTCCCGCTGGATGGTGCGCTGCATGGCCGCCGCCGGATTGCCGGGCCTTTCGGCCACAGAAATTCTCATCCTTCACTCTGTCCGGCATCGCGGACGCGAAAAAAAGCTTGCCGACATCTGTCTTGTTCTTGATATCGAAGACACGCACGTGGCCACTTACGCTATCCGCAAGCTGGAAGCCGCCGGACTTGTCACCACGGGCAAGGCAGCCAAGGAAAAGACCATCAAGATCACCAATAAGGGCGCTGACGCCTGCACGCGTTACGCCCAGATTCGCGAGCGCCTGTTCGTCGCATCAACAATCAATGCGCGGCCTGCCGAAGATACGCTCTCGGAAATCGCCGCCGTATTGCGCTTCCTTTCGGGTGCCTATGACCAGGCGGCTCGTGCCGCCACTACTCTTTAATACAAGGATTGTTGCGTGACCGGTGATCTCTCTCCTCCGCTATTGGCCGTGGACAATCTTTCCGTTGAGTTTGGTCCGTCAAGGGTTGTGGAGAACCTGAGCTTTTCCGTGCGGGCGGGGCGCACTCTTGCCATCGTCGGAGAATCCGGGTCGGGTAAGTCCGTCACCTCGCTTTCCGTTATGCGGCTGGCTGACATGATGGGCGGGCAATTTCCGACGGGTCAGGTGCTGTTCGAAAGCCGCAAGGGGAGGATTGACCTCACCACCGCAACGCAAAAAACCATGCGCGGTATTCGCGGCAAGGAGATCGCCATGATCTTCCAGGAGCCAATGACCTCGCTCAATCCTGTATTCACCATCGGCGACCAGATTGCCGAAGTTCTCGTTCTGCATGAGGCCATGTCCAAGCCAGCCGCCCTAACTGAAGCCAAGAGGCTGTTGGACATGGTGCGTCTGCCGGATGCAGCTGACTTGCTCGGGCGCTATCCGCACCAGCTGTCCGGCGGCATGCGTCAGCGCGTCATGATTGCCATGGCCCTTGCGTGCCGTCCGAAACTGCTGATCGCCGATGAGCCGACGACAGCGCTTGACGTGACGATACAGGCGCAGATTCTGAACATCATCCGTGAACTGCAGGCCGAACTTGGTATGGCTGTGATCTTCATCACCCATGACATGGGTGTTGTTGCAGAGATGGCCGACGACGTGGTGGTTATGTGGAAGGGCAAGAAGGTCGAGGAAGGCCCGGTTGCCGATATTTTTGCCAAGCCGCAACATCCCTATACGCAGACATTGCTTGCGGCGGTGCCAAAGCTTGGCAGTATGACCGGCGAGGAATTTCCGAAACGTCTCCCGCTTACAATTATGGATGGCGGCACACCATGTCTTGTCGGTGCTGAGCACATCCAGAATACGGCTCGTTATGGCCTTCCGCCGATTCTTTCGGTGCGCGACCTCGTTACCCGGTTCAACATCAAGAAGGGCATTTTTGGCGGCGTCACCCACCGGGTGCATGCAGTTGAAAAAGTATCTTTCGATATTCATCCCGGCGAGACTTTGGCACTTGTCGGCGAATCCGGTTCTGGAAAGTCGACCATCGGGCGAACGATCCAGCAATTACAAAAGGAAACCTCAGGCACGATCCTCTTTGATGGCCGTCCCGTTTCCGCCATGAACAGGAATGAGCAGCAAAAACTGCGGCAGGAAATTCAGTATATTTTCCAGGACCCATTCGCCTCGCTTGATCCGCGCAAAACTGTCGGCTTTTCCATTGCCGAACCAATCCGCACCCACGGGCTCATCGACGGTAGCAAACCGATCCAGAAGCGCGTCGACGAGTTGCTGGAACGCGTCGGGCTAACGAGCGCCCATGCCTCCCGTTATCCGCATGAATTCTCTGGGGGACAGCGCCAACGCGTCTGCATTGCCCGCGCGCTTGCTTCCAATCCGAAACTGATCATCGCCGATGAAGCCCTGTCAGCGCTCGATGTGTCCATTCAGGCACAAATCCTCAACCTGTTCATGGAATTGCAGGAACAGCAGGGGCTTTCCTATCTTTTCATCAGCCACGACATGGCGGTGGTCGAAAAAATGAGCCACCGGGTGGCAGTCCTTTATCTGGGGCAGGTGGTCGAAATCGGCACTCGCCAGCAAATCTTTGAAACACCTGCACATCCCTACACCCAGCGCCTTTTATCGGCAGTACCGGTGGCCGATCCGGGCCGCACGCGAAACCGCATCATGCTGGAGGGTGAAATACCAAGCCCCATCCGCCGTGTTGGCGATGAACCCAAGATTTTCGAACGGAAGGAAATTGCGCCCGGTCATTTTGTGGCAAGTGCAGCCTGAACCGTTTCCAACAAGACTGATTATAAAGAGGAGAAAACAATGACAAACAAAAAATGGGGAATACATGCAGCGTTGCTGGCGCTGGGTCTGGCAGGAACAGCTTTGCTCGCTGGGCCAGCAGCGGCAGCGGGTACGCTGACCATTTCATCACCGCAGGACCCCGGCAGCTGGGACCCGATCGATACATTTCTCGTCAACTGGGCTTCCGTCGCCACCAATATCTATGATGGCCTGACCTATCGCGGCCCTGATTTGAAGCTGGCTCCCGGCCTTGCCACCGCCTGGGAAGAACTCGACGAAGGCAAGCGCATCCGCTTTACCCTGCGCGAAGGCGTAAAATTCCATGATGGTGAACCCTTCAATGCGGAAGCCGTCAAATTCACCTTTGACCGTCTGCTTGGTGAAGAAGGCAAGAAGGGGCCACAGCGTTCCAACTATGCCGCTATCGAGAGCGTAGAAATTATCGACGCCAAGACCGTCGATTTTCACCTGAAGGCGCCGGACCCGGTCCTTTTGACCAAGCTTGCCGGTTACGGTGCGATGATCGTGCCGCCGAAATACATTCAGGAAAAGGGTGATGACTATTTCAACGCCCACCCTGTCGGCACGGGTCCGTTCAAGTTTGTGTCCTACGAGCCGAAGATCGGCATCAAGCTGGAAGCCTTTGCCGATCATTGGGGCGGCGCACCGAAACTCTCCAATCTTGAATATCGCTTCATTGCGGAACCTGCCACCGCCGTTGCCGAATTGCAGGCCGGACGCGTTGATCTCGTCATCCCACCAACCATTCCTGTTGGAATGATCCCAACCATTCAGGCCGACCCGAAGCTTGAAGTCGCGAGCACAGCCGGTCCTACCGTCTATGCCCTGCGCTTTAATACCAAAAGCGGGCCAACTGCCGACGAACGGGTGCGTAAAGCGCTGATCCTCGGTGTTGACCGCGATGCCATTATCCAGTCGATTCTCGCAGGACAGGCATCACCTATTGCCAGCTTTCAAGGCGCGCTGTCCTTTGGCAACGACCCCACGATGAAGCCATTGCCCTATGATCCGGAAAAGGCGAAAGCCTTGCTAAAGGAGGCTGGCATTGCAGCAGGCACCACATTGCAGATTGATGTGCGCGGCAATGACACAACATTCAACGAAGTGTCACAGGCCATTGCCAGCTACCTTCAGGTCATCGGCATTACAGTGACGATCAAACCTTACGAGACCAACGTCTTGCTCAACGACATTATCCCGGCTGGCAAGACAGGCGCGATGTTCGAGCAGGCATGGGGTGGCTGGACGCTCGATTACGATAATACCGCCTATTCAATGTATCACTCAGGTGAGAAGTGGAACCCCTATGACAGTGATGCCAAGCTGGATGCGTTGCTGGAATCCCAACGCTCCATCACTGATCGGGCCAAGCGCGAGGAAATCCTCAAATCCATCGCCCACTACACGGCAGATCGCGCACTGGAAATGCCGCTCTTCAACTACAACGCGATTTTCGGCGTCAACAAGCGCGTGAAGAATTTCGTCCCTGTTCCCGATAGCCGCCTGCGGCTCACGGATGTCACGGTCGAATAATGGCAGAGGCCTGTCGCCACCGGGCGGCAGGCCATTGATTGAAGGATAGAGACGTGGCTGGTTTTCTGATCAAACGGTTTTTGCAGGCGATATTTGTCGTCATTGTTGTGACGTTCATCGTGGCATTTGCCATCCGCCTTACCGGCGATCCGGCATTGATGCTCACACAAGGGGCGGGCAGTGTCACCGAAGATGACCTTATTCGCATTCGTGAAGCTCTCGGCCTTAACCAGCCATTCCTGGCGCAATATTTCGGATTCCTGAAAGGATTGTTCACCCTCGATTTCGGCCGCAGTTTCCTTGGCGGAACCAAAGTCTCCACTCTGCTCGCAGCCGCATTGCCCGCCACACTGCTTCTGGCGTTCTCTTCTCTCATCGTTTCGATCGCCATTTCCATTCCACTGGGCATCAAGGCGGCAACATCGCGCGGCAAATGGGCGGATCAGCTTATCCGCATTCTTTCGCTCGTCGGCCTGTCCTTTCCGAATTTCTGGCTGGCGCTGATGCTGGTGCTGCTGTTCGCAATCACATTGAAATGGCTGCCGCCCAGTGGCATGAGCGGCTTTGAAAGCTTCATCATGCCCGCCGTCACCATGGGCATTATCCTGACAGCCACCAATGTGCGACTGGTGCGCACGGCCATGCTGGAAACGCTCAGCGCACAATATATCATGGTCGCCCGCGCCAAGGGTCTCAGTGAGAATGTCGTGCTTTACAAGCATGCGCTACGCAATTGCGCCATTCCGCTGATCACCTATTTTGGCTTGCAGTTCGGGGGCCTTCTCGGTGGTATCGTCGTGGTCGAGCGCGTTTTCAACTGGCCGGGTCTCGGCACACTGGCATTCGATGCGGTCGGCGCGCGTGATTATCCCGTGCTACAGGCGGTCATCACAGTCCTTTCCCTGATGATCATTGGCGTCAACCTTCTCGTCGACATTGCCTATGGCCTTGTCGATCCGCGTATCCGGACGGAGTAAGCCCATGTCTGTCACAACGACAACTCCTCGATTTGCGCGGTTCCGCAATCTGGAATTCATCCTCGGCGCTTTGCTCGCAGGGGGCATGTGCCTTGCGGTCATCTTCTCCAGTGTCATCTTTCCCGGCGGCGCTGAAAAGATCGACCTGATGGCACGGCTGCTCCCACCCTTCGTCAAATGGACACATCCGTTTGGCACCGATCCACTCGGCCGTGACGTGCTGGCGCGTGTCATCACCGGCGGTAAGATTTCCCTGCAGGTAGGTTTTATCTCCGTGGCCGGTGCCGTCGTCATCGGCGTCGTGATGGGCCTGATCTCGGGCTATTACAGGGGCTTCTGGGATATGGTGGTCATGCGCTTTGCCGATGTGCAACTGGCTATGCCGTTTATCCTTCTTGCCATCACCTTCATTGCCATTGCAGGTGGCGGGCTCACCAACATGATCATCCTGCTGATCGTGTCGCAATGGGTGCAATATGCCCGGCTGGTACGCGGTTCGGTGTTATCCCTGCGCGATCGCGAATTTATCCTCTCGGCCCGTGCCATTGGCGTGAAGGATTATCGCATTCTGTTCCAGCATCTGCTGCCCAATCTCATCGGCCCGGTCATCGTGCTGATGACGCTCAACGTTGCCACCAACATTCTGCTCGAAAGCAGCCTGACATTTCTTGGCCTCGGCGTTGATCCACTTATTCCGAGTTGGGGTGGCATGCTGGCTGACGGGCGCACCTATTTGCAGAATGCCTGGTGGGTCAGTGTGTTTCCCGGCCTCGCTATCCTCCTGACCGTACTTGGTCTCAATCTTCTGGGTGACTGGCTGCGCGACAGCCTTGATCCCACCGGAAGAACATCGCGCTAATCAACAGTGAATCGAAATGACAGTCATTTATGAAGGCGGTTTTGACCGCACCCTCGATCAGCTCCTTAACACTTACGGCAAGACTGCCGCGCGCGGCACCCGTTTTGAAGCATGGCTGTTCGAGGACGCGCCGAGCCGCCGAGCCGCCGAGGAAAAGCTGGCCGCTTTTGGTGTTGAGGCCCGCTTGCGTAGCGGTTACAAGCCGCTACTGCATTTCTTCCTTGAAGAGGTGGATTTGGATGCCCTGAAGAGCATCTCCATCGCCTATCCCGTGCATGAGAACTGTGCGCAAAACCGCTTTCTACTGGAGGCCTATCCGCTGGCTGCCCTGACCGGGACGGCGGAATTGCGTTTCGAAATGGAAAGCAGCGCTCCATTCACCTATGACGTGGCATTGGTTTACAAGGATGGCAGCAAGGCAGAACATAAGGTTTTCGCACCAAACCGTATTCATACGGATTTCATTGGTGAAACCCTTGTCTCGCCCACAGGCTGGATCAAACTGAATGGCGCGTTTGAAGGCACAAGGCTTGAAACGGACTATGAAGCTCTGTTTGCGACCGCCATGCGCACGGTAATTGATCACGATTGGGGCAGCACCGAGCCCTATTTCGATGAGCTGAATATCCGCGCGACGCTTGCCATTGCCGACCAGCCATTGCCTTTCGGGGACGAGGTCATCAGTCTGCGTGAAGCGCTGCACGAGGACTTCTATTTTTCGCTGCTTGAAGTATTCCAGAAAAAATCTGGCCGCCCGCTGGGTGATCGCGGCTTGCAGCCGGGACATATCGTTCCTGAAATTATTGAAGGTGCGGGAGCGCCTACACTGCGGATCGAAACGCGTCAGCTTTATACAGTGGAAGCGAAAGGTGGACTTCAGCCGTTGGCAACAGCCCACGCACCCATTTTCGTTGAGCAGGTTCGCGCGGAACTCGCCAAGATCAACGGCGAAATCTTGGAGGCGCAGTCCCGTGCCGGGAGGGCGGTTCAAGCCCGCTATCACAAGGGAACCGACGCTGCTGTCATGATCAGCGGCGGCCAGCACCCGAATGAATCAACAGGCATTGTCGGTGCCCTGCGCAGTGCCTTGGCGCTTGCCAAACGTCCCGGCGCGCACTTCACCGTTTCACCACTGGAAAATCCGGATGGTTATGCGTTGCATCAACGCCTTCGCGCTGACAATCCCCGGCATATGCACCATGCGGCTCGCTATACGGCGCTTGGTGATGATCTGGAATACCGCACTGGCACCGAGTTGCGCGAGAAGGCAATCCGCGTTGAGGCACAGCGCCTGAGCGGCGCACAATTGCATATCAATCTGCATGGCTATCCCGCCCATGAATGGACCCGCCCACTATCCGGCTATGTGCCGCGCGGCTTTGCCATGTGGACCCTGCCAAAGGGCTTTTTCCTGATTATGCGGCATCGGGAGGGATGGGAAGAACGGGCCGAGCGTTTCATGGATTTGGTGACAAAACGGCTGGCAGCAGTACCGGGACTTGTTGCCTTTAATAATGAGCAGATCAGGCTTTATGAAATCCACGCGGGCGAAACCGGCTTTCGCATTATCAATGGCTTTCCCTGCATGATCTCTGTCGATAGCAGACACGACGTTCCCCTTACATTGATCACTGAATACCCTGATGAGACCATCTATGACGAGGCCTTCATTGCTGGACATACGGCACAGATGGAGACGGTTCTCGCAGCTTACGACGCGTTTCAGATTATCGAAGCGCTGGCTTAACAGTCAGCGCTGATTGACCTCTTTGAGGAAGGCGAGCACAGCATTATTGAACAATTCCGGCCTTTGCAGCGGCGCGAAATGGCTAACGCCGGGGAGGGTGATTAAAGCTGCTCCCGGAATGCTCCGGGCAAGGTAGTCTGCATGTTCCGGCTTGATGAATTCATCATGCTCGCTCTGCACAATCGTGACAGGCACGCGAATAGCCGCCAAATCCTCAGCCATGTAATTTGGTTCCGTCCCCATCATCAGACTGACCGCATCGACAAATGCCTGAAACGCATCTGGCGTAGCGGAGAGTTCGGCGTAGTCCCTGGAGTGGCGAGAAAAACACCTGTCAACAACCGGAGTAAGCACAAATTCTTTGGTGCCGCTTGGGTCCATATTGCAGCCGAAGAAGAAAACGCCATCCACACGATCAGGTGCCTTTGACGCAAGGACAAGAGCGATGCATGCGCCATCGCTCCAACCCACGAAAGCCGCTTTTTCAAGATGCAAAGTATCCATAACGGCCACAACATCCGATGCCATCAATTCATAGGTATAGGGTCGTGAATCGCGTGTGCTGCGGCCATGTCCCCGACTGTCGATAACGATAGCGCGGTAGCCGGAACTGGTGAGTGCGGGTATCTGGTAGCCCCAATTGCCACTATGGCCGAGGCCACCATGCAGCAGGATTACCGGAGCACCAGCCCCATAGGAAGCATACCAAATCTTGGCACCATCGTGTTCGATATGGCCTTGATCTGATGTTACCGGCAGAGGCACCGCACCATGAGCCTCAAAGCTCTTCAAATCGTCGTCGTGTTCCATTCTGATTGGTCCCTGCTGAGGAGCAAGATTCAAACAGCGCCTGACGACACTTGCAAGGAGGAAAATATTTCAGTGAGCCAGACTTGCGACACCAAGCAATTGATCAACAGTATCCCTGTCCTTCGATAGTTCATCGGATGAACCGTCCCAGACAATGCGACCCCGCTCGAGAATAATGACACGTTCGGCAAATTCCAGCGCGCTTTGAATACGCTGTTCGACCAGCAGAATCGTCATTTCGCCGCTTGAGGCAAGGCGCGAAAACGCAGCCATGAGTTCTTCACAGATGACAGGAGCAAGTCCTTCCAGCGGTTCGTCCAAAAGGAGTAGGGAAGGGCGGCCAAGAATGGTCCGCGCTGTCGACAACATCTGCTGCTCACCCCCCGATAGTTTCGAACCGGAGTTTGCCCGCCGCTCGTAGAGACGCGGGAACATGTCATAGGCTTCCTGCAATGCGCTGCGCGGCCTGCCTTTCAGCCCGACAAACAGGTTTTCCTCCACCGTCAGCGAGGGAAAAATAGCGCGCGATTGCGGTACAAAACCCAAACCGTTCCGGGCGCGGGCGGCGCTTTCCAGAGGAGTTAGATCGCTATCGCCGAGTTTGATGGATCCTTCGTAGCGTTTTGTCTGTCCCGCAAGCGTGGCAAACAATGTTGTCTTGCCGACGCCGTTACGGCCAAGCACGGCAACACGAGACCCGGCTTCAGCCGTGAAGGTGATGTTTTCAATGACCCGCGTCGGGCCATAACCCGCGCTGAGATTTTTGACTTCAAGCTGCGCTGCTGGCATGGGCATAGCTCCCCAGATAGGCTTCGCGCACCCGCGCATCATCGGTTACCGCGCGCGGCGAACCGTCGAAGATGATCTCTCCGGCGGCCAGCACCACAACCCGTTTGGCAAAACGAAAAACAAGATCCATGTCATGCTCGATCATCAGCACCGCGAGATCATCGGGCAGTTGAGCAAGGGCGTTTTCAATCAGGAATGTATCACTATGCGGCACACCTGCCGCTGGCTCGTCCAGCAGCAATACTTTTGGCCGCAAAGCCATCGCCAAGGCGATTTCCAACAGGCGTTGTTGACCATAGGCGATTTCACCCACTGGCACCGTGGCCAGCGCGCCGAGATTAAGCGTATCAAGGATCGAACGTGTCTCCCGCATAACCTGCGGCATGGCATGGAAATTTCCCGCCAAGCGTCCAGTTTTGCCTTCGCGTTGCAGGATGGCGAGCGCCACATGTTCCTCAGGTGTCATTTCCGAAAAGAGCCGTGTGACCTGAAAGGACCGCACAAGCCCTGCCTGTACGCGCCGCATCGGGTTGAAGCGGGAGATGTCCTCACCATCCATCAGCACCCGGCCGGAACTCGGCTGTAAATGCCCGGTTACCAGATTGACGAAGGTGGTTTTCCCCGCACCATTGGGACCGATCAGCGCGACCCGGTCTCCTTTTGCCATGGAAAGCGAAACATCTTTCGTGACATCCAGCCCGCCAAAGGACTTTTTCAGCCGCTCGACTTCAAAGACTGCACTCATTGGCGGCTCCCGATGAAACGTTTCATGAGGGCTACTGCCGTACCGTACAGGCCTTTTGGCGCAAAGAGCACGACGGCAATCAGCAATGCGCCGACAATGGTCAGCCAGTGGAATGGGTTTGCGGCGGACACCACATGTTCGAACCACATAAAGACAATGGTCCCGACCAAGGCACCATAGAGTGAACCCGCACCGCCCAGCACCAGCATGACCAGTGCTTCGGCTGAATTGGTGAAGCTCAGGCTGTCCAGCCCAACGACCTGGGTCGAAACCGCATTCAGCGCTCCGCCTACGCCAGCAACGGCACCCGAAATCACATACATCTTAATCAGGCTCATCTTGACCGACGCGCCCATGGCGCTGACCCGGATTGGATCTTGGCGAATGCCACGGCACAGCATGCCAAAGGGGGAGCGAACAAGGATACGCAGCAGGACAAAAATAAGGATGAGCAGAACAATAGCGAACACATAGGCAGTCCGTCCCCAGAGGTCGAAGGCAAAGAGCCCAAAGACCGGATCGGGAGCAATGCCGGAGAGACCATCGCTACCACCCGTATAGGTAGAAGCTTTGTTGGCTGCTTCGTGGAAAAGATGAATAACCGCGATGGACAGGACCAGTTGAGCCAGCCCGTGACCACGCAGGATAACGACACCTGAGACGAGGCCCGCAACAGCTCCCGTTATCGCCCCGATGGCAACCATGCTGAGTGGTTCTGTAATGCCGAAAGTAACAGCAGCAATACCAGCCGCATAGGCTCCGGTACCGAAAAGTGCCGCATGGCCAAGCGTGGCAACACCGCAATAGCCGGTGACGAGATCGAGAGACAGAACCAGCAGCATAATCGCGATGATGCGCGTGAGCAGCGCCAGATTGTCAGGGAACAGGAAATAGCCGGCAACAGCGGCGACGCCAATAATAAGAACACCTGCCAGATCACGCTGCCAAGGGCGGCGCATTGGTTTTGCCTGTTCAAAAGGAGCGGAGATTTCGGTAGCGCTCATATCACTTGGCCCTTCCGAGAAGTCCACGCGGGAAGACCCAGACAATGGCGATCACCGCAAGATAGAAGAAAAACTCACCATATTCAGGAACGAGATAACGTCCCGTTGTGTCAATGGCACCAAGCAGAAGGCAGGCAATGAGTGCGCCCGGAATGGAACCGGCGCCGCCAACCGAGACAACAACAAGGAAAGTCACCATGTAGCGCAGCGCATAATAGGGTTCGACCGGCAGAAGTTCCGCGCCGATGACACCACCAAAGGCGGCAAGGCCAACCGCAAGGGCAAAGCTTGCCGCATAGACAATGCGCGTGCGCACTCCAAGCGAGGCGGCCATGGCAGTGTTATCAACCGAGGCGCGCAGTTTGACACCGAATGACGTGCGCTCAATCAGAAACCAGAGGCCGAGCGCTACGACCACACCGCAGGCGATAGCAAAGAGCTTGTGCGCCGCGATGGTACGGAATCCGAGATCAACCGGGCCCTGCAACTCGGCGGGCAGTGGGATGGTTTTCAATGTCGGACCGAAGACATAATTGGCAAGGCCGATGACGCAGAAGGTTATGCCGATAGTCATCAGCACCTGTGTCAGTTCCGGCGCGCCATAGATGCGGCGATAAAGGAAACGCTCCAGCGGGATGGCGATAATGATTGTGCCAATGACAGCCAGAATAATCGCAAAACCATAGGCTAGTCCCAGATCGCGGGCCGCATAGGAGGCAATATAGCCGCCGATCATGGCAAAGGCGCCGTGGGCGAGATTGACGACGCGCATCAACCCCATGGTTACGGACAGGCCGATGGAGATAATGAAAAGCACCATCCCATAGGCGAGCGCGTCAACGCCAATGCTGAAGAAAACCTGCATCAAATCATCCCGGTTGAAACCGGAGCAGTTACCGCTCCGGGCCATTCATCAATCAAAACTACTTTGCCGCCGCCAGACCGGGGTCAGGCTGCTTTTCAAAGGTCTTGATCTCCTTGTTGTAATAGGCGCCATCGCTGTCTTTGGCGACTTCACGCAAATAGATATTCTGCGTGATATGCCGGGTTTCCGGATCGATGGACACGGGACCGCGCGGGCTTTCCCAAGCGAGGCCCTTCACCGCATCAACCGCTTTCTTGGCGTCCTGCTTGCCGCCTGTTGCTTCGATCATCTTGTAAATGACGTGCATACCGTCATAGGCACCCACCGAAGGGAATGACAGCTCTGCCGGATTGCCTATGGCTTTGCGCGCTGCCTCGACAAAAGCCCGGTTTTCAGGCGAGTCATGCGCAATGGCATAATGGAATGTTGTGAGAATGCCGAGCGCCGCATCGCCGAGCGCGGGCAAATCGGATTCCTGCGTCAGATCGCCGGGTGCGAGAAACTGAACACCGGCTTCCTTCAGGCCATTCTCATTATAGGCTTTGACGAAACCGAGCGTCGTTGGGCCCGATGGCAGAAACGCAAAGACAGCCTGCGCACCTGAGTTACGCACCCGTTGCATAACCGGGCTGAAATCATTGGTCGATAGCGGCATGCGGATGGATTCGACCACCTTACCGCCTTCCTTTTCGAAGGTGGTTTTGAAAGCGTTTTCCGCATCAACGCCCGGACCGTAATCACTGACCACGGTGATGGCTTTCTCCACACTGCGCTCACGCGCAATCTTGGCCATTGGGGCTGAGGTCTGCCATGTGGTGAACGATGTGCGCACCACATAGGGGCTCTTGGTGACAATGGCTGATGTGGCGGCGTTCATCACCACGAGCGGCACATTTGCCTGCTGCAAAAGCGGCGTCACGGCCATCGCATCCGGGGTAAAATAGAAGCCCGCGAGATATTGCACACCTTCCTTGACCACCAGTTCCTGCGCCAGCGCCTTGGATTGAGCCGGATCAGCCTGCGGAACATCGCGATAGAGCACTTCGATTGTGTCATTGCCGATCTTGTTGCCGTGCGTGGCAATGTAGGCGTCAATACCAGCCTTGAAGTTCTTGCCCTGAATGGCGAACGGGCCCGAGAACGGGCCGACCACACCAATCTTTATCACATCCGCATAGGCGGCACCGCTGAGCAGAATGGCTGCCGCTGCAGCCAGAATAAGCTTTTTCATCATTCCTCCCTTTGATCCCCTGCCGGCCAGATTATTTCTCCCATCTGGTCCGTTTGGAATGTTTCGTTCAATGTCTCACACCAGTTGGTAATGTAAAATGAAAACTATGCGCCTTTGCATAATCCCCAAGTTATGATTCTCCGGAAACAGTGCTGTTTCCCAATCTCTCTATGGAAGACAACAAGCTGGCTGTTGTCTGCAACGATGACACGGTTGTTGTGACCATGGATGGCAGGATCAACCATTCCAGCGTCCATGCCGACCCTGATCGTTCCTGTTCATGTACAAGCGCCTGATGCATGCCGGAAAGCTGAACGGCGTTATAGCGCGCAAGCGTGACAAGCAGTTCCGCCTGAACCGGATTTTGCTTGTGTGGCATCGCCGACGAACCGCCACCACCACTGAGGCTGATCTCGCTGCCGGATTGTGCGAGCAACGCAATATCCTGCCCGATTTTCCCCAGACTTCCCGTGACAAGCGAGAGGAGACTGGCGAAATCGGCGATACGATCCCGCTGGCTGTGCCACTGTGGTGCATCATGTAGGTCGAGCGCTGCCGCTAGCCGTTTGCGAACCGCAGCCGCCTTGCCGTCAAGCTTTTCCAGCGTGCCAGCTGCGCCGCCGAATTGAACGACAGGAAATGACTGTGTGAGAAACGCCAGCCGCTGTTTATCGCGCAGCAGCGGTTCGCGCCACGCTTCGATACGATCATGTACAGTGATAGGAATTGCCGCCTGCATACGCGTATATCCCATCAGGCTATTGCCGCCAAACGCAGTATCAATGCGATTGAGCCCGGTGATTATATCATCGAGCCCACTATCCAGATGAGAGAGCACCGGCTTCAAACGGATCATCAGGCTCGTATCAATGACATCCTGACTGGTTGTGCCGAAATGCAGCGCGTTCCGATGTTCTTCTGGAATTGTCGCACGCAGTTTGCTTATGAGTTCCGGCACAACAACGCCATCGCGTGCAGTGGCGGTTTTCAAGGCCATCATATTGGCCACGAACGATTGACAGGCACTTGCAATTGCCTGTGCGGATTCAGCAGGAATTACACCCTCGTCGGCTTGAGCCTGAGCCAGCGCTGTCTCGAAATCAAGCATGGCCGCAATATCGACATTGGCTGAAAACCAATCGCTTGCCGCCTCATTGCCGAGAAGGCCTGATAGAAACGGATGATCAAAGGCAGAAATACTCATTGGTCAGATATCCCTGATATCTCAGATATCGAAGAAGACAGTTTCCTTCTCCCCCTGCAGATGGATATCGAAGTGATGGGTCGAACCGTCCTTGCGGGCGAGAAGCGTTGGCACACGATTGCGATGCTCGATCCGCTGAAGCACCGGATCTTCCGCATTTGCGGCTTCCTCATCGGCAAAATAAAGACGGGTCTGCAAACCGATATTGATACCGCGTGCCACGATCCATAGCGTCACATGCGGCGCCATCAACCGCCCGTCCTTGTAAGGCACACGTCCGGGCTTGATTGTCTCAAAAATATACTCGCCGGTTTCCATGTCGGTTGGACAGCGGCCCCAGCCGGTGAAATTAGCATCGGCAGTGCCACGCATCTCCGATGGGCTATTGTAAAGCCCCTTCGCATCTGCCTGCCAGATTTCAACAAGCGCATCGCGCAGAGGCGTGCCCGTACCGTCAAAAATACGACCGCGCAGGGTAACGCGCTCACCCAATGTCTTGTCATTCACCATGGAGATACCAAGGTCAGTTTGGTAAACACCAGTGATTCCGGAGAAATTCGGGGTACAGCCAATATGCACATAGGGACCGGCTGTCTGCGACGGTGTTTCCTTGAGAAAGCCCAGAGACTGCACCATCAATTGCCCTCCAGCCGGTTTTCGAACAGCGTGGAGCGGCGACCGCGCAACACGATATCAAACTTGTAGGCGCGTGCATCCATCGGGATAGTGTTTTGCCGGTCAAGCGCGGCAATCAGTTGTTCAATGGCCGCCTTGTCAGGGATCGATTTGACGATTGGGCACTGCCAGATCATCGGATCGCCTTCGAAATACATCTGAGTGATCAGCCGCTGTGCAAACCCATGACCGAATACGGAAAAGTGGATATGCGCCGGGCGCCAATCATTGACCCCGTTCGGCCAAGGATAGGCACCGGGCTTTACTGTGCGAAAGCGATAATAGCCATCTTCATCCGTAATTGTTCGCCCGCAACCGCCAAAATTCGGATCAAGTGGCGCAAGGTAGCCTTCGCGTTTATGGCGGTAACGCCCACCGGCATTGGCCTGCCAGAATTCGAGTAAAGCACCGGCCACACCGACGCCGCGTTCATCGACAACGCGGCCATGCACGATAATACGTTGGCCGATGGCGCTTTCACCCGGCTTGGCAAAATTATGGATCAAATCATCATCAAGCTCGCCGAGCAGTGAATGCCCGAACACAGGACCGGTGATCTCAGACAGTGTATTATCCAGCGACAGCAGCGCCCGCTGCGGCGAGCGCACAACACTTGTCTTATAATCGGGCGTATAGGCAGGCGGATGCCATTGCCTGTCGCGCTGGAAGAATGCGCCGGTTTCCGGTTTTCTATTGGACATTGCTGCCTCCCGTCACGCTGCCTGTTCGGCTTCCAGTTCCTTATAGACCTGCTTGGCCAGCTTGATCGCATGATTTGCCGCCGGAACACCTGCATAAATTGCAACGTGCAACAGTGCCTCGCAAATATCATCCTGTGTCGCACCTGTATTGGCAGTGGCGCGGATATGCATGGTCAGTTCGTCGTCCTGGCCAAGTGCTGCCAGAAGCGCAATCGTGACAATCGAGCGCTCACGCTTGGTCCAGCCGGGTCGGGACCAGACATGCCCCCAGGCCGCTTCCGTGATCAGGTCCTGAAAAGGCTGATCAAACCCGGTCTTGGTGGTTTCCACCCGGTTGACATGTTCTTCACCCAGAACAATCCGGCGTGTCGCCATGCCCTGCAGATACCGGTGTGAGGGGGTAGCTGCGTCCGTCATGATTTTCCTCCAAGCTTGAATTCGTCAATAAAGGCTCGCATCACCGCCACCAGTGTTTCCGGTTGCTCGACGCAGGGAATATGACCCGCATCCTTGATGACTTCGTAACGCGCCCGTGGAATGAGTTTTGCCAGTTCAAGCACCAGATCGGGTGGGGTCGAGCCGTCCTGATCGCCGACAATGCAGATTGCAGGCACAGCGATGCGTTTTGCCGCTACGGTGAAATCCGCATCCCGCAGAGCAGCACAGGTGCCGCTATAGCCACTCACCGGCTGGCGAACCACCATGTTGCGATAGCCTGCGAGATCATTGGCGCGCTCTTTATGAAAAGCTGGTGTGAACCAGCGCTGCAAAATACTGTCGGCAATCGACGCAATACCGCTTTCGTTCACCGCATCAATACGCGCATTCCAGAATTCCGCTGTGCCGATCTTATGTGCCGTATCGCACAGGATCAATGCCTGCACCAATTCGGGCCGGTTCGCATAAAGACCCTGCGCCACAAGCCCGCCAACCGACAGGCCGCAAATGATCGCATCCTTGACGGAGAGATAATCGAGCAAGCCAGTCAAATCCCCGACATGATCGTCGATGGTGTAAGGCGTGCTGCCAGTATCCGACAGACCATGGCCGCGCATATCATAGGTAACAATGGCGAACTCACCGACGAGCCGGATAATCACATCCCGCCAGATGCGAAAATCCGTTCCAAGTGAATTGGCGAAAACCAGCACAGGCTTACCTGCGGGCGCACTGATCAACTGATAATGCAGCGTGACGCCATTGATATGAGCAAATTGCACCGAAACCCTCCCGGATAACTTATATGGACAATGGATTATGTATTTGGTTCGGTAAAATGATATCTTGCCGCATTCGCTTAACCCTGGGGTTATGAAAACACATGATCGATGGCCGCATCAAGTTCCGCCACCTGCAAACTTTTCTCGAAGTCGCCCGCCAGAAAAGCGTGATGAAGGCAGCAGCGATTCTACATATCAGCCAACCCGCTGTAACCAAAACCATTCGTGAAATGGAAGAGGTGCTTGGCGTTGCCATGTTTGAGCGTGACGGTCGCGGCATCCGTATCACTCGCTTCGGTGAAGTATTTTTGCGTTACGCGGGAGCAGCCATTACCGCGCTGCGGCAAGGCATCGATTCTGTCACCAACGAGCAATCGGGAGAGGGTATCCCCGTTCGGGTAGGTGCCTTGCCAACGGTTTCAACCCGCATCATGCCGCAGGCCATCAGCCTGTTCCTGCAGGAAAAGACCCAGAGCCGATTGAAAATCGTCACCGGAGAAAATGCCGTGCTGCTCGAACAGTTGCGGCTGGGCGACCTCGATCTTGTTGTTGGCCGATTGGCTGCGCCGGAAAAAATGACCGGCTTTTCCTTCGAACATCTCTATTCTGAACAGGTAGTTTTTGCCGTCAGCGCACACCATCCATTGCTTGATGCCAGCGAAGACATTTTCAATCGTCTCGAAGAGTTTCCGGTGCTGATGCCGACGCGCGCATCCATCATTCGGCCCTTCGTCGACCGGTTTCTTATTGCCAACGGTGTCGCCAAACTCCCGCACCAGATCGAGACGGTTTCCGATGCTTTTGGCAGGGCCTTTGTACGCTCCCATCATGCCGTGTGGATTATTTCAGCCGGAGTGGTCGCCAGCGACGTTGCAGACGGTATGCTTGCACTTCTGCCGATCGATACCACTGAAACAAAAGGCCCGGTTGGCTTGACCACCCGCGCCGATGTAACGCCTTCGCTGCCGCTCATGATCCTGATGCAGACGATCCGCGAGGCGGCAGACGGAATGAAGAACTGATTAGAAAAACTCATCAAGCAAGCGGTAATAAGCAAGCTTTGCCGGATCTGGCGTTTTCAGACCATAGAAATCCAGAAACACTTGAACCCATTGCCCGCCGAAATTATCGGTAACACTACGGCAGGCGAGTGCAATGTCCTGATATCGATCGGCAATACCAAGCCGTGCGCAGTCGATGAAGCCGCTAAAAGCGCCATTTTCGGCTATAAAATTTGGCAGACAGGCATCGCCGTGGGTGACCACAATATCCTCTTCCTCGGGTTGTTTTGCCAGAAGCTTGCAAAAAAGCTCTGTCGCAGTTCGCCCAAGCTGATCGTCATCAAAGTCTGTCTCATCAACGAGCCCAGCTTTCATTCGCGCCTTCGCTGCTTTGATCCGCCTATCAAGCCGGTGATTGAAAGGGCAGGCTGTTGGATCAAGGGCATGCAATTGGCGAAGCGCACCGGCAAAAATATGAATACGGCTTTCAACCGATAGGGTGTCTGCGGAGGCAAGGTCCGCTCCGGCGAGCGCGCTCATCAAAAGCCAATAATGTCCCGCATGCGATCCAGCAAACAGTATCCGCGGGCACGGCATGTCCTGCAATGCAAGCCATTGGAGGCGCGCCACTTCGTCGGGCAATTCCGCATAAGGGCTTATCAATTCCGTCTTGATAAACAATCGGGGGAGACCGCTTGCCTCAAGCTTAAAAACCTGTGCATCGGAACGGCCGAGTTCGTCTCGACGCCAGCTGTATCCCGAAACGAGGATCTGTAACTCATATGGCACGACCATGGCACCCGGCAGGTCTCTTATCGCAGGCATGAAAACTTCCAGCTTTGTTCGTTGGATGGGAATCCATTCGCCAAGAAAGGCGTTTCTGAACAAATTGGAAGTGCGACCTAGAAAGGCAAGCCCACATAGTTTTCGGCCAGCGCTGTCGAAGCTGCGCGGGAATGGGTGAGATAATCGAGTTCGGCTTCCTGAATTTTCTGTCCGAACGCGTCGGTATCGGGAAAACGGTGCATCAGCATCGTCATTGACCAGGAGAAGCGTACGGCTTTCCACACGCGTAAAAGCGCACGGCGTGAATAGTCATCAAGACCGGCCATACTCTGATCCGCGTAATATTCACGCAAACCCTCAAACAGATAGTGTACATCACTCACCGCAAGATTGAGCCCCTTTGCCCCCGTCGGCGGCACAATGTGAGCAGCATCGCCAGCCAGAAACAGATGCCCAAAGCGCATGGGCTCAGCAACAAATGAGCGAAGCGGAGCAATGGACTTTTCGAACGAAGGTCCCGTTGTCACAGCCGCCGCGTCTTCCTCGGGCAGTCTGCGCCGCAACTCATCCCAAAACCGGTCATCCGACCAGTCCTCCATCTTGTCATCAACTGGACACTGGACATAGTAACGGCTGCGGCTCATGGAACGCATTGAGCAAAGTGCGAACCCGCGCGAGTGATTGGCATAGATCAACTCGTGTGCGACGGGCGGCACATCCGCGAGAACACCCAGCCAGCCAAAGGGATAATTGCGTTCAAATGTCCGGATAGCTTTCTCGGGCACCGAACGGCGGCTGACCCCATGAAAGCCGTCACATCCGGCAATAAAATCGCACTCTATACGGTCAGTCTTTCCATCTTTCTCGAAGGTGACAAACGGCTTGTTCGTATCAAAATTATGGATTGCAACATTGTTTGCTTCATGGATCGCCAGCGCACCGCTATCTGCACGCTTCTGCATAAGGTCGCGGGTCATTTCAGTCTGGCCATAGACCATCACCCGCTTGCCACCGGTCAGGTCGAAAAGATCAATACGATGATTGCGCCCATCGAAGGCCAGTGAAAACCCATCATGTGGCAGACCCTCCGTATGCAAGCGCATGCTGGCTCCCGCGTCATCCAGCAGTCGAACCGTGCCTTCCTCCAACACTCCGGCGCGAACACGGCCAAGAATATAGTCCTTGCTCGCCCGGTCGAGGATGACGTTGTCGATGCCCGCCCGAGTCAGGAGTTGACCGAGCAGAAGCCCGGCGGGCCCGGACCCAATGATAACCACTTGCGTGCGCATGATGCCTCCCAGCCTGAAATATGTGCGTAAGGCTAGCGTCGGTCTGCATATGAACAATGGACTTATCCGGCAAAAAACAGGACAATCTGAACATTGGAGGTGGGAGGAAGTGATGCGGGGAGCGGTGCCAACCTATGATCTTTACGGGGAAAATCATCCGAAACGGCCCGACTTCTGGCTGCATTGGGAGACAATTGCCTCAAGAAGCCAATTACACAACTGGGAGATCAAGACCCACCGTCACGATACATTCTTTCAGATTTTGTACTTTCGTGGCGGCACCGGTGACGCCGTCTTTGGTACGCAAAGCCATCCCATATGCCCGCCTGTTATGATCACCGTGCCACCAAAATGCGAGCACGGCTTTCGATTTTCGCGGGATATGGACGGCATTGTGATGACGATGCTCGCCTCGCGTTTTGGTTCTTCCGGGCGGCGTATTTGCGACGCCGGTACGCAGCCAAGATTAATCTCGCTGACATCTGGTCACGCAGACACGATCTTCCTTGTGCAAAGTATCGAGCGCCTGAGCGCAGAACTGATATCAGGCGGCACTTTTCACGATGATCTCGTTGAGTCCTATCTCAGGACAATCGTGCTTTTGGCGGTGCGGATGACAGCCCCTCAACATCCCAACACCAATGACGGAACGGGAGACCGTCTGAAACTATTGCAAACATTGGTCAATCAGCATTTCCGCAACCACCATCCTGCTGAATTCTACGCTGCTCATCTTGGCCTGTCGGCAACGCATCTCAACCGTATCGTCAAGACTGCGACGGGGCAAAGCACCAATGGTTTACTCGTGGGCCGTCTGGTCGATCAGGCAAAACGCGATCTGGTGTTCACTTCGGCCAGCATCAAACAGATTGCTTATGATCTGGGCTTTGCCGATCCTGCCTATTTCACACGATTTTTCACCAAGGAAACGGGCAGGACACCGCGACAATACCGCACCGAACAAAGCGCCAGAATGGTTGTTTAGTTCAACTGCACCTATACTAAAACTCCGGCTATCGTATCCCGGGTTGATTGCATCACAGGCAGGTAGCGCTCAATCATTTCTTCGACCATAACGCGTGGTGCCTGAGCGCCGATGTTGATGGCGGCGATGGTGATGCCGCGCGTGTTGCGCACGGGAACAGCGATGGAACAAAGGCCAATCTCCAACTCCTGATCGATCACCGCATAGCCCTGCAAGCGGACTTTGCGCACTTCGTCCATCAATTCCGGGACTGACGTTTTCGTGCGCGGCGTGTTCGCCGTGCGGTTGCTATCCTCAAGAATACGCTGTGCATCATCATCGCTCATCGCCGCCAGAAGAACCCGGCCCATGGACGAGCAGTAAGCCGGCAGGCGGCTACCGGGGTTGAGATTAATCGACATGACACGCTTATGCGAAGCGCGGGCGATATAGACAATCTCGTTACCGTCGAGCACCGAGGCTGATGCACTTTCGCCGGTCTTTTCGGAAAGCTGGTCCAGAAATGGTTGCATTAACCGGGGTAGGGGCGTGGATGAGAGATAGGAATGGCCGAGGCGCAGGATACGCGGTGTCAAAGTAAAAAACTTGCCATCATAATCCGCATAGCCAAGCTGTGTGAGGGTTAGAAGGCAGCGGCGTGCCGTGGCCCGCTCCAGTCCAGTCATCCGCGCAATATCCGTGATCGACAGGCGAGAATTGACCGCATCAAAAGCCTCAATGACAGAAAGTCCTTTGGCAAAGCCACTAATGAAATCGGTCTCGCGCATTCATTTTCAACCTAATTTATGGAGATTTTCGGACAGCTTGTGCGATATACGAACAAATGTCAAATAACGCACAAAATACATTGACGTGCCGAACCTGACGGGACTACGCCGTTGGGAGCAGATGGAGGTTTGCATCAGACATCGGCACATAATCGTCGGTCGGTGCCAAAGCAGGGAGAGAGACGTGGCGAAAATCTGTACGCTTTCCGAAGCGATTGAGGACAATGTCAGGGATGGCGACACACTTGCCATGGAGGGGTTTACCCACCTCATTCCCTATGCGGCTGGCCACGAGATTATCAGACAGGGCCGCAAGGACCTCTTTCTTGTTCGTATGACACCGGACCTTATCTACGATCAGTTGATCGGTGTTGGCGCGGCACGCGGCATGAAGTTTTCCTGGGGTGGCAATCCCGGTGTGGGTTCATTGCACCGCTTCCGTGATGCGGTCGAAAACCAATGGCCGCGGCCGCTTGCCATCGAGGAACATTCCCATGCAGCCATGGCCAACGCCTATGAGGCCGGCGCTGCCAATCTGCCTTTTGCCGTTTTGCGCGGTTATATCGGCGCCGACCTTGCCAAGGTCAATCCGAACATCAAGTCCATCACATGCCCCTTTACAGGCGAGGTGCTGGCCGTTGTTCCGTCCATTCGTCCTGGCGTATCGATCATCCATGCGCAGCGTGCCGACCGGCAAGGCAATGTGCTGATCGAGGGCATTACCGGAGTGCAGAAGGAAGCAGTGCTTGCCGCGCGCCGCTCCATCGTGACAGTCGAGGAAATCGACGATGAACTGAACCCGCCATCACCCAATGCAGTTGTCTTGCCCCATTGGGCTATCAGTGCAGTTGTGCATGTACCGGGCGGCGCTTTTCCATCCTATGCCCATGGCTACTACCCACGCTCCAATGCTTTTTACATTGCATGGGACAAAATCGCGCGTGATCGCGAGAGTTTCACGGCTTGGATCAAAGAGAATGTCCTTGCCGGCAAGCCCGAAGATTTTGCCCGTCATGCTGTCAGGCATGCGGCAAACGCGGCGTAAGGAACCGGATCATGACACAGGATTTCACACCCACTGAAATGATGACCATTGCTGCCGCGCGTGCGCTCACCAATGATGATGTCTGCTTTGTCGGAATTGGCGCACCTTCGGCGGCCTGTAATGTGGCGCGGCTCACCCATGCACCCGATATCACCTTGATCTATGAAAGCGGCACGATCGGCACCAAACCGGATGTATTGCCGCTCTCCATTGGCGATGGCGAGCTTTGCGATACCGCCCTGTTTACTGTTTCGGTGCCGGAAATGTTTCGTTACTGGCTGCAGGGCGGACGTATTACCACCGGGTTTCTCGGCGGAGCACAGATAGATCGCTTTACCAATCTCAACACCACAGTCGTCGGTCCCTATGATACGCCGAAGGTACGGCTGCCCGGTGGTGGCGGCGCCCCGGAAATTGCCAGCAATTGCGGCCAGATTTATATCACCATGGCGCTGACCAATCGTGGTTTTGTTGACCATCTGGACTTCATAACATCCATGGGCCATGGCGAAGGCGGTGACCATCGCGCGCGGCTTGGAATGAAAACCAAGGGCCCAACCCGTGTCATTACGGATCTTTGCATTTTCGAACCGGACCCGGCGACGAAGGAGTTAACTGTGGTATCCATCCACCAAGGTGTGACGCGCCGGCAGATTGAAGAGAATTGCGGCTGGCCTGTCCGGTTTGCTAAAGAGACCGTGGAAACACCCGTTCCCACTGAAACCGAACTCTCAGTGCTGCGCGATATCAACGCACGCACAAAACGAGCGCATGAGGCAGCCTGATGTCCGAAGCCTTTATCTGTGATTATATCCGCACGCCCATTGGCCGCTTTGGCGGCGCGCTGTCCTCGGTTCGACCGGATGATCTCGGTGCCATCCCACTGAAAGCATTGATGCAGCGGAACGTATCCGTTGACTGGGAAGCCATCGGCGAAGTCTTTTATGGCTGCGCCAATCAGGCAGGCGAGGACAATCGCAACGTCGCGCGCATGTCCCTGCTTCTTGCCGGACTACCGGTGGGCGTACCGGGTACGACGATCAACCGCCTGTGCGGCTCGGGTATGGACGCGGTTATCGCAGCGGCGCGGGCGATCAAGGCCGGAGAAATGGAAATAGCCATTGCGGGCGGTGTTGAATCCATGTCGCGTGCGCCATTCGTTTTACCAAAGGCTGAAGGGGCTTTTTCACGCCATGCGGAAATTCACGACACAACCATTGGTTGGCGCTTTGTCAATCCGCTGATGCAGCAGCAATATGGCATCGACTCTATGCCCGAGACCGGCGAGAACGTTGCCGAAGATTATAACGTCTCGCGTGCTGATCAGGACGCTTTTGCGGTACGGTCGCAGCAAAGGGCAGGGGTTGCCATGGACAGCGGTCGGCTTGGTCGCGAGATAACCCCTGTGATTATTCCCCAGCGCAAAGGCGAGGCGGTAACAGTGGATCGCGACGAGCATCCCCGTCCACAGACGACACTTGAACAACTGGCCAAATTGCCGACACCCTTCCGCAAGGGCGGATCGGTAACAGCAGGGAATGCATCAGGCGTTAATGACGGCGCAGCCGCTTTGATCATTGCTTCCGAAGCTGCTACGAAGAAATACGGACTGACACCCATCGCCCGGATTGTTGGCGGCGCAACCGCTGGTGTTCCACCACGCATCATGGGTATTGGCCCGGTTGCAGCAACGCGCAAACTCTGCGCGCGGCTTGGCCTCACCCCACAGGATTTCGATGTGATCGAACTCAACGAAGCCTTCGCCTCGCAGGGCCTTGCCACTCTGCGCGAACTCGGACTTGCTGACGATGCCGATTATATCAATCCGAATGGTGGTGCGATTGCACTTGGTCATCCCCTTGGCATGTCCGGCGCGCGCATCGCCGGGACGGCAGCATTGGAACTTAATATCAGAGGCGCAAAACGCGCCCTTGCCACCATGTGCATCGGTGTCGGCCAGGGTATCGCTGTCGCGCTTGAACGTGCCTGATAAAGCATTATGCCGGGCTGTTAGCCCGGCATATTCACCGCTTAGCAGATTTTGATCAGACGGCGATCCGGGATTCCGACTGTTCCAGAGTTTTTAGAATAGCAAGCTGTCGTTCCCACGCCAGCGCATCGCCAACGATAAGGTCGAGGTCTGCACGCTTGGGCTCAAAGCCGAACAGTGTCCGCACACGCTCGTTACCCGCAACAAGAACAGCGGGATCGCCGGCACGGCGCGGTGCCGTCCGAACCTCGAAATCAACACCTGACACGCGCTTGACCGCATCAATGATTTCAAGCACCGAATAACCATAGCCATAACCACAATTGGCAGACGTACTGGTTCCACCTGCCTCCAGATAATTGAGCGCGCAGAGATGTGCCTGTGCCAGATCACTGACGTGAATGTAATCACGGATGCAGGTGCCATCGGCAGTCGGATAATCCGTACCGTAAACGTCAATGTGTGAGCGTTCACCGGTCGCGGCCTGACTGGCAATCTTGATAAGATGTGTGGCGCGCGGGAACGACTGACCCGAACGCAATTGCGGATCGGCACCTGCCACGTTGAAATAACGCAGCGCCACATAGTTGAATTCCGGATGGGCAACTGCCGCATCGCGAAGCATCCATTCGGTCATCAACTTGGATGTGCCGTAGGGCGAGATTGGCTGATGCGGCATATCCTCGGTGATCGGCGTGCGCTCCGGTTCACCGTAGACGGCAGCCGTCGACGAGAAAATGAAATGTTTGATGCCTTCGGCAATGGCTGCCTCGATCAGAGCCCGCGATTGCACCGTATTGTTGCGATAGTAATAAAGCGGGTCCTTTACCGAATCGGGCACGACGATTGATCCGGCAAAGTGCAGGATCGCAGTGACATTGTGTCGACGGATCAGATCGCGCACCAGTGCCTGATCGCCGATATCGCCCTGCACGAAGGGTACATCATCCGGCACCAGCCAGGCGAAACCACAGCTCAAATCATCAAGCACCAGCACCGATCGGCCGGTATCCTTGAGGGCAAGCACCATGTGACTACCGATATAGCCGGCGCCACCAGAAACGAGAACAGTCATGGGAGGAACTCCTGCAATTTTGTTGGAGATATCTATGTGATGGAGCGGCTTATGCCAATTCGACAATAGTTGTTGTGCTTCCTTCCTACGGTTCGTTTTCCTCCCAAGGAAATTTCGCGGCTATTCGTTATGCGACCCAGCGAGCGGCGTCCGTTGCACGTCTGCCCGTCTCGGTCATTTTATGATCAACATTGTTTTCAGTCAGGAAGACATTCATCTCACCATAAGTCTCGAACCAGGCGCGGTTGTATTTATCAAACAGCGACTGATCCCAGTAGTCTTCCAGCCTGAATGGCTTGTCACTGAACACGTCATAACTCGGAATCTTGTAGGTCTCGGCAAATTCGACGGTGCGGCTGTCATAGGTGAAATAGATCGACGGAATACCATTGGCCAAAGCCATGAGATTGCCGTGCAATCGGTAGCCAAGCACCAGTTGATGCGACCGCACCAGCTTTTCGTAATCAGCAACGACATCGGAATAGTACATGCGCTCGCGATAGAGCTTTTCGATTGCTTCATCGAAATACCAGTCGGAGACCCAGCGATTTCCCTTCAATGCAGCGATGGCCTGTTCCTTCTGCTCATCGGTGCCGAAAACCATCTTCTTCTCTTCCACTTCACCCTGCGCCATCAGGGTAATGTCAAAGCGTTTGGCCATTTGCTTGATGAGTTCACGGTGAAGGGTCAGATAGCGCTGGATATCCTGTGCATAGGTTGGCGACACTTCGCGGCGGACAGTCACACCGACCTTTTTTACCGTGTCCAGATCAGGCAATTTAATGCGCAGATGCTGGTTGTTCCGGCGGAAAGCCGTGGGGCAACCAATGATCCGCACATTCTTGATGCCGATATCATTGAGAACTTGCGCCGAATAGGCACCACGCACGCCGATGGACGTGGTGGAATCGGCAATGAGACGCCAAACCGCCTTGGATTCCTCCGAAAGCTCCAGCTGACCTTTGACCGGCGCTTGAGCACCAACGCCAAAAGCGATAACTGGCAATCCCAACCGCTTGAGAACCGGGATTGTGTCTCGCCAGTTCATTTCCTTATTGATGTAGTTGGACCCGCGCAGGATGACATAGTCATATTCCTCGCGCAATTGATCAATCTTCTCCATCGGCGGATTGACGATAGGAAGCTCGCCGACCTTGTCGTAGTTCAACAGTTTCAGTGACGATTCGAAAACGAAAGCATCGCCAATGTTGTGGTAGTGATCAATGCTGCGCTGAATGTCACTGTGCTTGTACCAGCGCACATTATCATGATCATATACTTCACCGGCGGGGATCAGTACGAGGACGCGTGCCATGAGGTATTCCTTCTTTTGGCGATGAAAGCTGGGTAAATTCAGCTTGCTTGGGAAAGAACAACGTCAGTTCTTGCAGCTACGTTAAGCGACTGCTGCCGGGTAGGTTTAAGCAATTCACCGTAGAGAGCAAGATGTTCTTGAGCACAGTCAATATAGTTCAGGGGATTTCGGATAGTCTGGTGCAGACGATCCCAAATCGAGGAGTCGCTGAGCACTTCTGTGAAACGATCAGCCAGATCTTCAGCGCTGCGAACCCGGAAATGCAATCCATCGAGTCCATCGCGAATTTTCTCCGCCATACCACCAATATTGGAGCAGATGACCGGACGGCGATGATGCAGGGCCTCCTGAATGACAATAGGCGAATTCTCCCACCAGATGGAGGGCATAACCACCCAGTCGACTGATTGCATGAGGCGCGGCATCTCCGCATTCTGGTAGGCGCCATAGAAGCGGACACGCGGTCCGGCTTCCTCAATCAGCTTCTGCATGCGATCCTGGAATTCGCGCGGTTGTTTCTCAAGATTGCCGCCAAAGATCATCAGGCGTGAATCTTCGCCCCAGCTTTCCTCGGGCACGCGCGAGACAGCATCAATAAGCACGTCGATACCCTTGAAAGGCGTGACCTGTCCGAAATAGGCAAAGCGATTGCGCCGAGGCCTTGGTCCCGAAAGCTCCCGCGGCGGCGTTATGTTATCGATGGCAATGCCGTTCTCGATGACGGTCAGCTTTGCAGGATCGAGCCCCCATTCCCTGTATCGTTCCGCCAGAAAATCACTGGGTGCAACGAAGGCATCGGCAAGTTCAAGCATACCGCGGATGAAACGTTCCCGCTTAAGAAAACGAGCCGGAGGAATATCGGGGAAACAGGCATGACAGTCGATGGGTGAAGCCTCGTTGCAAAGCTTTGCCGAACCTGCCTTCACCATCTGTCCGTCATTGTTGCAGATCGACAAATATTCGTGGAACGTCACCAAAATGATTGTATCCGGCATCGCCTCGCGAATGGCATAGAGTGTTTCCAACCCAAGGCCGAGCACATGATGAAAGTGTACCACATGCGGATTGAGGTCCCGGACAAAGCGCAGGAGATCGCGGCGGATTTCATCGGTGTTGTTGTTTGACAGATAGAAGTGATCATATTCATCCGCATGAAACAGGATTTCATCGCTGCTGCGGCGCATGCTCATCAACGCAGTCGTACCATGGCGCGGAATCGGATGACCGGCTCGTGCAAGATAGACGGACTGGACACCGGCCAGGCTGTTAAGCCCCTTGTGCAGATTGTAGGATGCGATTTCTCCACCCCCGAGTGAAATACTCGGATGAGCATGGGAAATCACCAGAACCCGAAGCTGTTCGGTCATGCCGTTTCCTCTGTGGAAGCACCGCGTTTATTGGAGACATTGTTGGCCCATCGTGCGTCAAAAACCTGCCGATCAATCCGCTCGATCAGTGCAATGGTTGAGGCCTTGTCAGATACGGATATATCGTCAGAACCCAACATCTGGGCCGATGGCAGCCAATAGGAACGCAAACCCGACTGTTTGAGTTTGAGGCCAAGATCGAGGCCCTTCTCATGCGTTCCAAGATAGCCGCGCGTGAACCCGTTGACTGAGAACAGCGCATTGCGTGGCAGGATGCAGCACTCGAAGGTTGCCGTTGCTACCTCTGTTATTCCCATCCCAGCCACAGCATCAATTGGGTACCCGGCATAACGGCTGATCAAGGCGCGATCAGACTGGGCTCCTGCCACCCATGTCCCGGCCCAGCGGATGGAGTCATCTTCATAGGCAAGGGTTGGAGACAGCACGCATTCCTTGCGTGCATCGTAGGCGGCCAGCAATTTCTGGAACCAACCGGAGCTGCGGGGTAAAAGCGATGCGGCGAGAAAGACAACGCTTTCGGTCGTAACTGCCCGCGCACCCACCTCCAATGCATCATAGAGATCTTCCGACCCGCTTGCGGATACCAGCCGGACGCGCAGGCCATAGAAATCGGCTAATCTGCGAATCTGAACGCCGATACGGTCAACAATTTCCGTTGCAGCGGCTACAACAATCGGCGCCTTGCGTGTACCGGGATCAAGTGCGAGCAGGGCAAGAAGAGGACCGATCTCTTCCACGCGCTCGTCCACACCGATGATAAGCGCCGGTCCTTCAGCGTCTTCAAAGGCACCGAGATCAACGACACCGAAAATCTCCGGAGGCGGACGGCTGACACCGCGAAGCAATGGCACGAGTTGCTGATCAACAATATGACGCAGCGCCCATGCATTGGGGTCAATGGCGCGAATTTGCCTGACAACTGCATCGCGTGATGTAATCCGCGTCGGCGTCAGGGGCATGAAGGCACGGCGTGCATCGCTCAATTCAAGTTCAATATAGAAGGGAGCCGTGCTGTCACCTGCGAGTTCCGGAGCGAAAGCCACGAACCCATGCGCATGACGATTGGGGTCGAGTCCGGCGTTGAATGGCGGCTGGTTGTCGAATTCCCTCGTCACATCAGGCCGGTCTACCCGCGTCCAGTTGCTATCAAGCTGGGTTTCACCGCGGTGCCGACGCAGTTTGACCGACTGCACGTGATTATCCGGGTCGAGTAGCCAGCCGGAAACCAGAAGGCCGCTGCCTTCAACACGAAACACGTTATCAATGCCCATCCGAACCGGGAAGGGCAGGCTGGATATTGTCTCCGTGCCATCAAAACGATTAGCCGCCGAACGCAGGCGGAGAAGTATCTCCGTCGAACTGCGCATGTTCGGCAAAATAGCCCTGACATGGCTGGGTGTTTCACGCGAGCCAACCAGCAGACGCCGGTCATAGACCTCAATAAAGCGCCAGCCCCGGCGTCCGCGAAACAGCAGGCGCTCAATGTCATTTGGCGCAACAGGTTCATTGGCAAGCAGCAGCCCCGCAAAGCCAGACGCCTGTTCACTCACATCCGGCCGTGCAAAAACGCCGATTGAACATTCCGCAAGCGAAGGAGAACGGCCACTGATCAGAAGCCGCGTAACGGAAGGCGTCAGATCCTGCGCCCAACCCTGTACAAAAATCTCACCTTCATCACTCCCGCCGATCAATTCGATGATGCCATCGGATCGCGCGCCGGCCTGTAACAGTACAGTGATAGCCGCAAGCTTTTTGCGGCCAATCGGGCCCGAAATCAGTCCTTCAACGAGCCCGTCAATGGCGCCGGGCAAATTGGACCCTGCGAGATCGGCCATCATGGCTGCCAGATCGCCAACCGTGGCGGCTCGTGCGGCAAATGAATATCGCGCCACCTTTGCCTTGTGCTGGAACATGATTGTCTTCAGCTGACCGCGGCGTAAAACACTGGTTGGAACAATAGCAACAAAACCGTGGGTGCCCGCTGGCGAAGGCGCCTTCAGTGGCCAAGTGATGAGCGTTGCCTTGACGCTCATGGCAGGATCACCATTGAGGAAAACCGTCACCTGATCAGAGGTGTTACTGCCGATACCGAGGACCAGCACCAGCGTATCCTCTACCGGGCAACCCACGACCATTTCGCCTTCCATGACAATGGAATTGCGCTCCGGTGCTTTACCGGTTTTGGGTACAGGCATCAGGGTTTTTTCGTCGCGTGTCATCTCAACACCCTCAACGGAGAGCCCCAAGCGTTAGGAGCGCACCGGTAACGAATCCCACCAGAACGAACAACAGCAGGAACAATGGTTTGGTATCACCACCGGCGCGCTTATGCAGAAGCTCTATGCGGGTTTCCAATCCCGCCACAACACCATCCATCCGCATGAGATGCACGTCCAGCTCTGTCATGCGTTGATTGACATCGCTGCGCAGACCCTCAAGCGAATTGCTGACATCACCAAGGTCGGAGGGCGTGCCTCCCCCGTCAATGGTTTGTGACGGCCGTTGCAGGGAGCGTTGATTCACCTGTAATTGACGCTGCGCTGCCATCAGCATATCGAGCTTGTCCAGAATACGCGTCATCGGTGCCGCAATGAGCGCTTCTGCAGCCTGTTCGTCGGGCTTTGGAACGCGCAACGACTGTTCTACGCCTGCGCCGCTGATCGCGATAACGACCAGTTCACCTGCGCGCATCGAGGCAAATTGCGGCAGCATCACATCAAAGGCATGTATACCATCACCAATGCCGTTGCGCTTCAGGTCGGGCCGGTCCTTATCAGCCGTTGCTTCGGCAATAGGCTTACCATCGAGCATCACGCGAATGGTCAATCTCACATCCGGTGCCGCCGGATCAAAGGCCCATCCGTAGAGACGACCATCATCGACAGCGTCGACACGCCCTTTGATCGGTTCTGTTTTTGCTGGCTCAGGCTGCACTTGTTTGGTGTTATCCTGTTCCGGGGCGGTTGTCGGCTTTGCAGAAGGCTGCGCCGACACTTTTGTCACTATAGACATGATATACCTCTCAGGCTGCCTCGACACGTTCAGAACGCAGGGTTTCGATCAGATCGAGATACCGTTCAGCTGTCGTATCGATAGTATCAGGGTGGCGTGCCCCCAGGGAAAGAAGCTGACGCAGGTCAGTATCTTCAGCAATACGCCGCATGGCAGCTGCCAATGCGAGCGGATCGTTGGGGGGAACAGTCAGGCCATTGACCCCGTTCTCGATCATTTCGGCCATACCGCCAATATTGCTGGTGATCACAGGGCAATCCTGCCCCTGAGCCTCCTGAATCACCAGTGGTGCGTTCTCCCACCAGATTGACGGCATAATCGCACAATCAACTGTCGCGATGAGATTTCCTATGTCTTCACGCCGATAGGCACCGCGCCTTTGTACGAAAGGCGATGTCTCGGCAAACAACCTATCTATATCGGCAACAAACGCTTCACTTTGAAATGGCGCAGCACCGTGGACACGCAGTTCAAAATCATAGCCCTCAGCAATCAGTTGCTTCGCCGCTTCCAGAAGGACAGTGGTCCCCTTCCAGGGGTTGAGGTTGCCGAAATATCCGAAGATGGGCTTGGTACAGGTTGCCGGATCACTTTTCGCTGTCAGTTCGCGCTTTGGTTGCCCATTCGGGATCACGCTGATCAGCTCTTCGTCAATTCCCCAATCGACATAGCGCTGCTTGAGAAACTCACTCGGTGAAACAAATGCATCCACTACACTCAACAGCGATTTCAGATGACGCTCGCGCAGCACGAATTTATCCAGCGCAATGTCCTTGAAACAGCTATGGCACCGATCCGGACTTGCTCCGTAACAAAGTTCCTTGTCTCTCGTGCGAACCATCAGGCCATCATGATGGCAGATCGGATAGTAATCGTGCAGTGTCAGAACAATCCGGCATTCGGGCAATGTTCTCCGGACGATATGTGGGAACTCCGCGCCTAACAGCAGCAAATGATGCAGATGAACGACATCCGGCTTGAAATCCCGCAGCAGTTCGACAATGTCGGGCACGATCCCATAGAGATCGACCTGGCTCATGAAAAAGCGGTCAAAGTGGCCAGACCAGAGCAAAATTTCATCGCCGCCGTTGCCGATACTCTGAAAGCTTGTGCCGGGACGTGCCTCGCGATGAATATGGTTGGTTGCACCCAGAAACAGTGCTTCGCATCCGGCGCGCTGATAGGCGCGAAATAGATCATGCGCAAAGATTTCGGTGCCACCGGGATGCAGTGACGGGTGATTATGGGCCGCGATAAGGACACGGGCCATTATCTCTCCCCTCCAGGTCCCGCAATGAAGATGTCCTGATAATGATCAGCGGGTATGCCGCGCCAGTGACCAAGTGATTTATTGAAAACCGATAGGCCAGCACGCGTCAAAGCCTGATCCAAAAATCCGTCATCAAAACCGACAGCGGCGAGGGGAGGCAATTCCGGCACGAACCAGCAGGGCCCTTGATCATAGCGCTGGAAACCCAATCGTGTATCGCGCTTCTTCAGCGGATTTTCGGCCGCTGTCTTGTCCACCACAAACGCCGTCATGAAAAGGCGACCGCCGGGCGCAAGAACGCGCGCAACTTCACGCAGATAGACACTGACTTCCTCATCGGGAAGGTGAGTAACAACCGATGTCATGATGACAAAATCGAACTTCTTGTCTTCGAAAGGCAATTTGAGCTGAAGACCATCAATCGCTCCCTTCGGATTATAAAGGGAATGCGCGATATCCATGTAGCGGAATTCGAAATTCGGATAGACGGGCGTGATCTTCTGCTGGCACCAGTTGATGCCACCGGATACCGGGTCAATGCCGCGATAGCTTCCTTTAGCCGGATCAAGATATTGCGTCAGCGGTACAGCCATACGGCCAATACCACTGCCGATATCAAGCACATGGCTTTCCGGGCGCAATCCGCCCTTGCGGATAAAATGACCCAGAAACTCGGAGCCGACGGTCCGAAAATCACCATCACCGACAAAAACACTGTCCGGGTCAGGACTGGGCAGAAACCGGTTTCGTACGACAGCTTCCATCAGCCAGTCGACATATTCATCATTCACAGCATTTGTATGCTCGGGTAGGGCTTTCTTGAGTGCTACAACCTCAGTCAAGCGGCGCTCCTTTCAGACTTTCCAACGATATAAGGGGCGACAGTGTCCTCTGTCGCTTCATCGAGGTAGGTCGACATCAATTCGGTTATGTCATCGTTCCAGCGCTTGGTGTGCAGCCATGAATTATACTGGCTCGCCAGACCACGCATGTAATCTGCGCTGCGGCGGATGGACCGCCGCTCGAAATGGTACAGGGAAACATCTGGCTCATAGGCAATATGAAAGCCGATCTGGCGAATTTTCAGGCACAGATCGCTGTCCTCATAGTCACCGATAATGTAATCTTCGGTGAAGCCACCCACGAGATCGTAAATGTCTTTTCGAGTAACCAGACAGGCGCCGGTCACCCCCGGGACAGTGCGGCCCACACGTGCGGGAGGGTATGCGCCGGGCATTCCCTTGTAGAAATGGTGATTCAGCCAGACGCCCTTCTGGTCGCGCGCAAAATACAGCCCGGCATGCTGGAGAGACCCGTCCTCGAACAACAATCTTGGACCGATTGCACCGAGTTTCTTCTGATCAAGCAGTGGTTGAATAAGCGCCTGAAGCCAGCCATTGGCGCAAGGCACAACATCCGAATTCAACATGACCATCATTGTGCCGGTGGCCACGCCTGCGCCCGCATTACAGGCACGGGCATAGCCGCTGTTGCGATTCATTGTGACAAGCCTGAATGGCAAGCCATGCAGAATGTGCAAGCCGCCCAGCATATGTTCGGTATCATCCTGAATTTCAGGGGAATCGAGCACAAAAATGAGTTCGGCATTGTCGACAAGCCAGGGATCTGTCGCCATGGCAGAAAACTGGAAGCGGAGGAAATCGAGGTTCCGATAGAGCGGGATAACGATCGACACCACAGGATTATCAGGCAGAACGCCATAATCCTTGGTGTCGGCGATCTTCACGGTCTTGCCGAGCTTGTGCTCAACTTCCTGCAGGGCAGGGGCGAGAATATTCTCGAAAACCTGATCGCGCGCATGTTGCGGAGGGACAGAACGCAGGATGCGATTTCGCTGGGCTGAAGCCTCGAATGGTTGCAATGGCGGAATCAGCGACGACGTCGCGCCCGATACCAGCCGCATCTGGAAACGCGGTTGGAGCAGTGGGCCCAAATTTTTGCTTTGCGGAAGCCACGCAACAAATCCGGTTACATCTGCACCAAAGCCATCTTCGCGCTCGCCGGTTTTACCGGGAAATTTGTAAAAATTGGGTTGAAGCGGCAAGACGCTTCCGTTTTCTGAAAGATATTCGATCCTCGACAACATGGCCGCGGGATCATGTGTCCAACCGCCGACAAGCAGACCACCATCAAGCGCGAGAGCCAGATCGATCTCAGCGGCGGGATGCGTAGCGGATTTGGCAATCTGACGAACCGTCAGCGGTGCGCGCGTCTGCATATCAATGGCGGTAGCAAGGCCAGCGCCTGTGACCTGCGCCAATTCCCGGATGAGGAACTCACGCAGATCCATATCTCCGTGGCGCTTTGCCCACCACTTTTCGAAATCCGCCTGCTGACTGTCACCATCAGCGAGTTTGCGAACGGCAACGCCGTTCTTGCCGCAAAGCACGAGATGGAAGGATTGCGGTAAAGACCGCGCTGACTCAACCAAAAGGTGACACGATTGGCCGCCCCGTTTGATTTGCGAGCCCATGACGAATTTTGCCGGCAGAGCTGTCACCGAAGCCGCACTGATTGCGTAAATAGTGCTCACATCGCCAAGCACAGGATCAATCACTGTTTCCAGCAGATACTGACCGTCGATCGGCTGGCCGCAGGAGCGTACAGGCCGGGGTTCCGGTGTCAGCGCCAGAGTTATTTCACGCGCAACACCAGCGAAAATCTGGTTCTGGGAAAGGCGGAACGTGGTGCGCCATGTGCTCAGAACATTGTTGAGCAGCTTGATGTGACCGGCAGCCGAAAGATTGTTCACCGCACTGTTTACATCGAATGATGCAAGTTCATCGGCAGGATAAAGAACGGCCTGCTCGGTGGGTCCCAGCGATCCAGCAGAAAGGGTCAGATTGATAGGTTGATCTTTCGTCCGCATGGCCCAAAGAACACGCTGACCGCCCGTTTCAAGAGGAATGTTGAGGCTAACAAGCGGAACCAGTTGATCCGATGCCTCCAGTGTACATTTTGTCGAGGCTCGCATCGCGCCGGGGAGATCCCAGATCACGACAGCAATATCAGCACATAGACGAGAGATGGATACACTCTCCGTGTCGTCTGCAATATCCGTCGAATGGTCGAGGTTCAACACGTTGCCCTTTCATTCACATCGGAAAGAAAAACGTGCCCGGCAAAAAAGCAGGGCACGCCAATTTTTGAAAAAATCAATGTACGACGAAGTACTGGTCGGGATGTGCCTGCACATCGTCATAGCTGGTGTTCACAAGTGTGATGCTGTCGCCATGGCCGAAATCGACCACAACGTTGTTGCCAACTTGCGTAATATGGTCTGCCACATCATCCGGGGAATTGATGTGAAGGCCATTGATGCCTTTGGATATCTGAAGAACGTCTTCACCTGGGGTAAAATCAAGAATGACGTCGTTGCCGCCGCCACCATTGAACAGGAATACGTCATGTCCGGAACCGCCGACTAGGGTATCATCGCCAGCTCCACCAACGATAAAGTCATTCCCTGCGCCGCCGAGAATAACGTCATTGCCGGAGCCGCCGAAGAGGATGTCTGAGCCATTGCCGCCCAGAAGAGTATCATCTCCGTTGTCACCGAACAGAACGTCGCTTCCGTCGCCGCCATTCAGAATGTCATTTCCTTGGTCACCATGGAGAATATCACTGCCTGTTCCGCCGAAAAGGGTATCGTCACCCCGTCCGCCGAAAAGGAGATCATTCCCTTCATCACCAAATATGATGTCGTTGCCGTTTCCGCCAAAGACGAGATCATCACCACCGTGGGCGTGGATGAAATCGTCAAAACGCGAACCAAACAAAACGTCGTCGTAGGCGCCGCCTTCTAAAGTGGCCATCTGCTTCTCCTTCTGTCTGCTTTGAGTTTCGACTGCCGAAAATGTTCCGACCATCGATGCTTTGACGATTGTGCGCTGCAACAAATCGAAATGCAACATAACCTAAGAGTATAAATGCGGCATTCACGAGTAACAAATTATTACGGAAACGTATTACTTCACGTTTTGTATCACGACTCTAATTTATGTTTATTTCAACTGTAATTAATCTATCAAACTATATTGGTTATATTTTATTTCAAAATTTGAAATGTCACACAAAACGCCCCATTTTGGGGGAATTATTCTATTTAATCTTCTCTAAATGCACGATTGAGGCTGTCTGATATTGGCGAGATGATGTAGTCGATCGCCTTACGAGCCTTATGAACAATGATCACTTCGGCGGGCATTCCCGGATAAAGTTTGACTGACGGATTGGCCGCCAGCGACTTTGGCATGATCTCCGCACGCGCCACAAAGTAGGCCGTGTCGGTTTTTTCGTCGATCACCTGGTCCGCGGCAATGTAGCTGATCTTGCCGTCGAGTGGTGTCAACGAACGCTGATTATAGGCTGTCAGACGAATCTGCGCAGGCGATCCCATCGAAACGCTATCCACGTCCCGCGGATTGATTTTCATCTCCACGACCAGCGGCTCATTTTCTGGAACGATGTCCAGTACCGGCTCTCCAGCCGCGATAACGCCGCCGGGTGTCCTCAGGCGGATGTTGGCGATGACACCGGCCTGCGGTGACTTGATTTCAATACGGCGCATCACATCCTTCGCCGCCACAATACGCTCTTCCGTATCCGCCAGATCGGTCTGATTTGTTGTAATTTCACCGGCGATTTCCGATTGCAGATCGCTTTCGATTCCAATCAATGCGAATTCTGCACCGGCTTTTGCCTGTTCAGCCCTTGCTTTGTCACCAGCATGCTCGCCGCGGTTTCCGGCCAGTTCGCTCAGTTTTGTATCGATTTCGGTCAACTTGGATTTCTGGGCAAAACCCTTTGCGACCAAGCTGGCGATTGCAGTGCGCTGTTCCGTGATGAGTTCGATCTGTCTGTCTGTCGCAGCGATCTGCGAGGCCGCTGACTTTGCCTGTTCCGTGTATTGTTCGATGGTCTTTTTCTGAACGTCGGTACGGCTGATCTTTTGCGCTGAACGCTTCTGGAAGAAGATGCGCTCGGCCTTCACCGCGTTCTGCGCCGCGACATCATCCGGACCACCGAAATTCTCCGGAAAGGTAATCTCTGGCTCACCCCCTTGTTCAGCCCGCAATCGTGCAAGCTTGGCTATGAGACCGACACGCCGGGACTGCAAGGACTGTAATTCGGAGCGAGCCTTTGTATCGTCCAGCCGGATCAATGGTTGGCCAACCTTCACTTCGTCGCCTTCCTGCACGAGCAGGCGATCCAGTATCCCACCTTCCAGATGGCTGATGGTCTTCCGCTTCGAATCGACAATCACGGTTCCAAGGGCAACCGCAGCGCTTCCAAGCTCAGCCGAATAGGCCCAGCCAAAGAACCCGCCGAACGCGACTACGATGGTCATAACGCCGGCTATGATAAGGCGGCGCAACGGCGACTTTGCATCCTCGTTTTCCAGATCAACAACCCATTCGGGACGCACAGTTCCAAATTTGGTCAATGCGTGCTTTTCACCAGCTTTTTCGCGGGGAGCCAGAAGCTGACTAACGCGCTTGGGAACTATCGATTTGCCGGTCATGCGCCTGCTCCTGCCGTACCCATTTTCGGACCAGTGGGTGTAATGGAAGCCACCACGTCAGTCCGCGGCCCGAACTGCGTGATTCGACCGTTTTCAAGCACCAGCAGCTTGTCCGCTACCTGCATGATGGTCGGCCTGTGAGCGATCATGATGACAATAGCGCCATCATCCCGCGCTTGTTCGATGGCGCGCATCAAAGCACGCTCACCAACCGCATCAAGGTTCGAATTTGGTTCATCCAATACGATGAGGCGAGGGCGATTATAGAGGCAGCGGGCGAGGCCGATGCGCTGCCGCTGACCACCGGAAAGAGTGAGGCGACCATCGCCGACAGGCGTGTCGTAGCCAAGTGGCAGACGGCCAATCATCTCATGCACGTCAGCGAGGCGGGCCGCTTCCAGAACGCGATGCGGGTCACTGTCACCCATACGCGCGATGTTGTCCTTGATGGTGCCGTCGAGCAGTGCCACCGATTGCGGAAGATATCCGGCTATCTCACCAAAGGAGCCGCGTTCCCAAAGATAGACATTGTTGCCATCGAGGAAAACACCGCCGGAAGTTGGCTTGACGATACCAATCATCAGCCGGGCCAAGGTCGATTTACCGGCTGCGGATGGGCCCACAATCCCGAGAACTTCACCGGGTGAAAGAGAAAAGGAAATACCCTTGATAATCGGCATTTCAACACCGGGAGCCGCATAAACGAGTTTGTCGATGATCAGATCGCCCTGGGGTCTTGGCGTGGGCATCGTCTGACGCACGGCGAGATTCTGCGCCAGCAACGATTGTATCCGCTGCCAGTTGCCGATGGCGTTCACCCACTGACGCCATGTATCTACAACATGATCAAAAGGCATGAGAAGGCGGCCAATAATAATCGTCGTAGCGATCATGGCGCCACCCGTGATTTCCTGTTGCATGGCCAACAATGTACCGGCGCCCAGCCCGCCAATCTGAATCATGAAGCGCAGTGTACGGGCAATCGTTGCCATGCCGCGGCTGCGGGTGCCGCCAATATCAAGCAGATCCAGCGCATTCATCTGGGTTGACCGCCAGCGCCTTGCCAGCGCCGGCAACATGCCCATAGCCTCAATCACTTCCGCATGGCGCAAGGTGCTGCCGATTTTGGAAATGGCTTCAATATTTGCCTGATTCGCATCCTTCAGCAGGCTTCGCGTCATAATATCCGTGATAACGCCGCAGATCACGAGCACGACTACAGAAACCACGCCGATGATCCCAAAAACCGGGTGCAAAAGGAAAAGCACGGTCAGATAAATCGGCGACCAGGCCGCATCCAGCGGCGCACTCACCGCAGTTGACGTCAGGAATGTACGCAATTCCGTCAGATCGCGCAGTGCCTGTGTGGCCTTCGGTAAGCCCTGATCGACGGACGCCTGAACCGCCGCCGTAAGAATTGGCAAGTTAAGACGGCGCACCAGCGCACTGCCCATAGCCTGAAATGACAAAGCCCGAATAAACTCAAGAATGCCAAAAACAATCAACGCGCCGACCGCCAGAATGCTCAACATAATGAGCGTATCGGTGCTCCGACTGTTCAAAACTCTGTCGTGTACCTGCAACATATAAAGCGGTACAGTGAGTTGCAGAAGATTGATGCAAGCACTTAATAAAACGGCATAAAGCAAGCCTGACAGGAACACCCGGCGCGCTCGCAAAATGAGAGCTTGAGGCGCCGGAACTGCGGACGTCATCGTATTTTTTCCAATATTGCTCTTGCCATTTGCATTGTTTTGACGAGTATCTGTCATCTATAATCTGCCTTGGAAATGCCACAGCTGCCGGTTAGCCCGTTTGACCTTGGTCGAAGGAAACAGACTAGTAAAGTAATACCGTGCAGAATGTGACAGAAAAAAGTTTATATGGTGGGGAAAAAAGCAAAGGAGACTGAGAATATACTTGTAACTTACTTCAAATTTTGAAGTAAAATTGATGATGGAGACCAAGATGATACAAAAACTTCTACACGAAGGAGTGGAAGTCGAAACATCTATTGACGGCTACGATGCCGCCGATTTTCCTGAGATTACTGCTGAAAAACAGGGACATAGACATCCAATTCATACCGTTGTGGTCACACATTTTGAGTTGGCCAGAATGATTGAGAGAGTAAATCGTCGGTTCGCAAGCCTGCTGAGGTCCGAATTGACGAAATTGGGAATTGAAGACGTTGGTCCAGCCCAGGCAATGGTTCTCCTGGCAATTGGCGACGTCGAACTTTCCGTCGGAGAGCTTTTGGACCGGGGACATTATATCGGTTCCAACATCTCTTATTATCTGAAGCAGCTCGGCGATGGCGGTTACATCGACAGGGTTGCATCCCAGCGCGACAAGCGATCCGCAAGGATTCGTTTGACGGAAAAAGGCGAACAGCTTTGCTCCAATCTGCGTAACGCTGGCGGGGCTTACAACCGCGTACTTGCCAGGGATGATGACGATCTTCGCAATCTGGAAATCGCATTCCAGACATTACACAGACTCGAACTGGTTTGGGGAAATGCCGCTCGTTACGGCATCTGACCCTCTGTCAATTCGCGTTCTGACGTCTGGAAAGGACTGACATGCATGTGGCTTTCGTTCACAGGCGCGGACTAGGTCAGTTCGCGGCCCTGGCCGAACATCTTGCAACCAGCGGGCATGATGTCAGTCTTATCTGTGAAACAGTGGACCGTCGCCTCCCATCGGTCCGCGTGATCAGACACAGAATGGAACCTGGCCCTCGGGCGGATAGCCAGATGGCCAGGTATCTGGGCATTCCCGACCACCATGTGCGGATCGGGCATCGCGTGGCGGAAACGTTTGATTCGATGGCGCGCCAGGGTGAACGCCCTGACATTGTCATTGGCCATATTGGTTGGGGCAGCATGATGTTCGTCAAGGACGTTCTGCCAAACATTCCCGCACTGGGCTATTGTGAATTTTTCTATCGGGCCGAAGGTGCCGATGTCGGGTTTGCTCCGGATGACAAGCCGGACGCAGAAACGCGCAAAAGATTAAGGCTGCGCAATATTGCGCAGTTGATTTCGCTGGAAGCCATTGATGGAGGCATCAGTCCCACGTTCTGGCAAAAAAGCCTTTATCCGGCAGCGGCGCAAAAACGCATCGCAGTTTGCCATGAAGGCGTTGATACCCAGCTTTTCCGTCCCGACCAGCGTGCATCGCTGAAATTACCGGATGGACGCATCATCAAAACAGGCGATCCGGTAATCACCTTTGTTGCCCGCGATCTCGAGCCCTATCGTGGTTTTCCGCAGGCGCTTGAAGCGGCGGCAAAGGTGATCCAGAAGAACAACGACGCCTTGTTTATCTTTGTTGGCGCAGATGGCGTGAGTTATGGCACACCGCCTCCGGGAGGCGGTTCGTGGAAGGATGCACTTCTCTCCAAGTATAATTTACCAGCTGACAGGATTTTGTTTCCGGGCGCAATTTCGCACGATCTTCTCCGTCAGTTGTATCAGATTTCGACGGCTCATATCTATCTGACTTACCCGTTCGTACTGTCCTGGTCTGTCATTGAAGCGATGGCATGCGGTGCGCTGATCATCGGCTCCGATACGCAACCCGTGCAGGAAGTGATCCGATCCGGTCAGAATGGTCTGCTTGTTCCCTTTTACGATACGGATGCGCTCGCCAGCACCATCCTGCGCGTGCTTGCCAAACCGAATGATTTTATGCCGTTGCGCGCTGCAGCACGCCGAACAATCGAGTCCCGCTTTCGCTTGACCGACTGCCTCGCGCGACAAAAAAACCTCATTGATACGGTTTTGCGGACGGCTTGAAGACGCGGTTTTGTGCCTCCTGATTTCAATGGATTTTGGTTTTTACGATTATCCAAACCCAGATACGGCATGGGTTTTTTGCGCTGCACACAAAGTATAACTAAACTAGTTCGAATTTTGAAACAAATCAAATCCATATCTGTATTATAATTTACTATAGATCGAGAGCATATTCTGTTGACATTACTCTATTGATATTTTCTCATAAAGGGAGACGCAGTTCGCATCTGCACAATCGACCAACTACACTGGATGTCTATTTTGAACACATCACTGCCCACAGCCGTTGATCGACAGCCTCGCCGAAGCCGCTACGCGATTGCTTCCACCCATGATCAACAGCTGCTCGAATCTTCACCCCTGGCCGATTTCATTGTTTTCGTCGAGCCGGAATCGGATCAGGTTCGCCTCCTCAACGCCTTCCCGCTGATTGGCGTTGCCGCTTCGGATACCGGGGCGACGGAGTTAGAGAACGCTTTGAAGCGAATTTACCGGTTCAAGACTTTGCCGGAAGTGCCGATTGTCCGGCTTAATCCATCGACGATTGCCACGGAAGCAGCAGTCATAGCGCAGGTGCTTGAAAGCGGGATAGACCGTCTCACCAACCACGTGACAAAGGTTCATACCGAGCTTGTGATGTTGCGCCGGGAACGGGAAACACTGTTCGAGAACTACCGCGCTATCGAGAATGCCTTTCATGCGCGCAACTGGGATTCTGTTACCGAAATTTTTAGCCACACACCAAGCATCGATCCAAAAGACGAGGGTTTCGCAAATCTTTTGCGTGAATCAGAGATCGAACAGCTTTTCCCGGTGTCGAGCTACGCCGTATCGGGCTTTGCCCTGCATTTCCGGGGCCTCCCATCCGGCCGGTCTGGCCAATTGATCGTCACTCTCGATTATGTCGAAAATGGCGAAGGCATTGCCGAATGGCTGGTTCCCTATAGCAGCGTTGCAGCCGATTGGAACTTCTTCTCGCTGCCAAAAGCCTGCGATGGCGGACACCGCACCTTGCGGTTGAGAGTATCGGCGACAGGTGGTGTACCGCCGGAGCTTTCCCTCGGCAATGTCGTCACGAACGAGCGTTATGCTGCAAGAGCGCGCATACCCCATGCGGATCTCGATATGCGGCCGCTTGCCTTCCGCGTCTTTACCGGTCTGCCGGGCGTGCGTCCTACATCCTTGCCGAATGTCTTTGTGCCTACCTCCCTGATTGCGGGACGGCGCGTGGAAGATTATCGCCTGCCGGTGGAACTGCTTCGCGGCGTTACCAACGTTTCGGTGAGCACTATTGTGCCGGATTTCCCCACAGTGCGTTTCCTGGAACACGAAGATGCAATCGTGTGCCACCCTCTTGCCGAGGGCATTACGGCTGGTGCTATCCGCCGGGTCATATCACCGGGCACGGTGCGCATTTCGGCGCGTGCGCTCATTGATCATCCGGAAGGTAAGCCCGGTGCTGTCGGCTTCCTGCTGACAAGCTTGTCGGCGGACATCAAGGGAGAGATAGCAGCGCTCGGACGCCCGGGCGAAAAGCGACCCACGGCACTTTTCAGCGGCTGGACCGAGATCACCGCAATGCAACCGGCTGATATCAATTTCATGCTGGATACAGCAACCACCCGTGCGATGGACCTCGTCGTTCTTAGCAAGGCTACCGCTGGTTCGGTCGATTTCTCCTGGCTGAAGGTATTCAACTTCCGGCTCGTCAAGCATATCGAGGCTCGTCCAGTCCAGGAGATGGCCAATGCCCGATAAATCTCAGGACTTGATTGCCATTGCAATGCCACTCTATGGCCATGCAGCACTCGTTCCTGAGGCGCTTGAATCGGCACTGGCATCCGTAACAAAATTCCGCATTGCCATTGTCGTATCGGTAGATGGTGATCCCCGGCACGAAGTCTTTGACCAGCTCGCACTTTATGCGGCAGCACACCCCGAAATCCATGTGATCTTCGGGGAAAATGCCGGGCCGGGCGGCGCGCGCAACCGGGCGATTGACTATATTCTTGAAGAATTGCCCGAAGCAAAGGCAGTATATTTTCTGGACGCAGACAACCGCGTTCAGCCATATACTGTAGATACACTTTACCGCCGTCTAGCTGCGAGTGATGCAGGCTGGATTTACACAAACATTGATACATTCTCGGTCAACTGGCGCGCCCACTATGGCGACAGCTATTCGCGTCTCATTCATTGTATCACGGACAATATCTGCGATACGGGATCGATGATTTCGCTGGATGTTTTCAAGAGCGGCATCCGTTTTGATGACGACCGCCAGAATGGCTTTGAGGACTGGGAATTCTGGCTTTCGGCGATTGAAGCAGGCTTTGTTGGCCAGCCATGCCATGACACCGGTTTTGAGTATCGCCTAAGAGCCGAAAGCCGCTTCAAAGAAGCAAATCGCGACCGGTCCGCATCCATCAATTTCCTGCGCAAGCGACACAAGGTTCTGTTTCGACGTCCAACTTTGGTTGGTTTCGAACATGAAGAATGTCCGCGCTATGCGCTCATTCGCACGGGCGAGGGGACACTCAGCACCTTCAGCGATCCGACGCAAAAGCCGGGAGAGGTCGCATTTGACGATGCGATCCGCGCTTTTTGGGGAAGCGTCGGCGAGCCCGACAATTTCCACTTTCCGCCCTTCGTTGCCGCTTGCAGCAGCGAGACATTAAAGCTGCTTACGCGCTCGCGGCTTCTGCCAAATATTCTTTGCCATCTCGAACGGCTTGCAGAAAAAACCAACATTGTCTTTGTTGAACTTGGCAATGTGGATTCAGAGCGGCGCATTGATTCCGAAATCATGCCATCGGGCACCCATCAGGGTCCGGCTGATCTGATCTTCGTTTCAACGAAGCTCATCCAGAACGTCATTGATAATGACGCGCTCGACTGGTTCTCGTCCATTGGCAGCCAGCAATTATGGCCCACCTCATCGCGGGTGAAAATTCGCTTCCCGTTTCCAAAGGCGCGGCAACGCCGCTCGCTGGCACGGCCCGAACAGGCGCTGCTCAATCTTGTTACCGCCATTGCGACCAGCCCGCTCAAGCAAACAGCCTCGACACGCTGGACATGGCGCCCGCGCCGCTTGCCTGCCCTGTCAGAAATGTATCAGGTCTTGCGCAAGGAACTTGGCGGATCGCCAGTCCTGCCGCTCGCCCATAATGCCGGCAAGCGAAAGACGGCTGCGGTGCTGGTTCCCAATGCCTCCTTTGGCGGCGCTGAAAAAGTTGCCTACGCTGCAGGACGCGAGTTGAAACAGGAAGGTTTCGAGACCCACCTTTTTGTGCTCGGTTCAAGCCGGATGGATGTGCTCGATGAGTTCGATCAGGCTTTCGATTATGTGCATTTCTGGAAAGACGGCATTCCGGCATGGGGTGATACCAATCGCTTCCTTGGACAGGATTTCATCACCGAGGATCATCCTCTCGATTGGGAAGGGTTACGCGGACAGCTTTCCGGGTTTGACCTGATCGTCAATAACCACGTCATGGCCGCCCATCCGCTCATGGGGAAACTCCGGTCGGAAGGCACGCGCACAGCCTGTTATCTTCATGTGGTGGATGAGACGGTGTTCCGTCGCCGCGCCGGGCAGCCCTATGCCGCCATCGCGTTTGAACACGCCTATGACGCATTCCTGACCTGCTCCGAACAGCTGAAAACTTATCTGCACAGCTTCGGTGTGCCATTCGAGAAGATATTCGCTGTACCGAACGCGGCCAGTTTTTCAATCGATACAAAATTGCGCACACAGGTCACCGCTGCGCGTAAAACGCAGCAACCGGATGAGCCGCTTCGTATCCTCTACATGGGACGACTGGACCGCCAGAAGGGTATTGACCGGCTGTATGATGCCATCTTCAAGCTGCGCGAACGCGGTATTGCCTTTGAAGCACAGGCCATTGGCGGCGAGATTCTATCCGATGATCCAAGTTCCTCCTGGATGGCGAGGCTCAAAGACGCCGGCGTCAAGGTTTCACCGCCGGTTTTCAGCGGCAAGGACATCGCGACCCATCTCGCTTGGGCAGATGTGCTGTTGATGCCATCCCGATGGGAAGGTGCGCCTTTGATGATTGCTGAAGCGCAACAGCTCGGTTGCGTGCCCGTGGCGACGGCTGTTGGCGCTGTCGATGAACTGATCGTTCACGGGCTTGATGGCATTCTCATCAAAAATGCCAATGACGCCCAGATCGTCTCTGATATCGCGCGGCTGCTCACCATTCTCGCACAGGATCGCGGAGCCCTTGCCCGCACCGCTGAGGGTTCACTCGCCAGTGCAGCCCGACGTTCCTGGACCTCGTCTTTTGCCAGCTTCATTGCCTGGTGCAACACAATCGAACCCGCAATTCCAGGTGAACGGAATGCGACCACGCCCGAAATCACAGAGGAATTCAATGTAACTGCCGAGCTTCCGGGCCGGGCAGTCGCATGATGATCAGCAGAAAGGTTTTGTGAACCCCATGAGCCCCAGAATTCTCCTTACCGGCATCCCCGGCCACATGACACGCCTCATTCAGAGAGCAGAAGATTCCCGTGTCTTTTATTCGGAGAAACAGCCGCAGCCGGAAGACAAGGAAGCATACCTGCGCGAACTCAAGAATATCAGCAATACGGGGAACTATCTGATCGGGGAAGGTGCGCTGCGCGCGCTGTCGCCAGACGCTACCCATATTCCATTCTGGCACCTCTACAACGCCGTCAACAACGGTACGGGTCTGGACGCCATCAACAAGCAATTCGACATCTGCGTCTTCACCTGCGCCAATCTTCTGCGCAAGAGCCTGTCTGCCGATGCGGAAGCGCAAGTGTTGTCCAAGCTGGATATGCCTGTCGTCATGCTGGGCATCGGCATTCAGAACCGGCCAGACCTCGAAGAGTCCTTGCCCGAGGGCACCCAGCGTCTGCTGCAGGTTCTGAAGGAAAAAGAACATTACTTCCTGACACGCGGCGATGAGACAGCCGCGTACCTCAAGGATCAGGGGTTCTCATTCGTGAGGCCCGTTGGTTGCCCGTCAATGTATTTCATGCCAGCCAACGTGCGCAAAGCCATTCGCCGTCTGCCCGATGTGAAGGTAGGCGAGGGACGCACCGTGTTCACCGGTTACATGGGTGCAGCGCTTGATACGATTGGTGACATGAATGCACTTTCGTCCGACGATGGACGTTCGGCCTATGTCATTCAGGACGAGCCCCTGCATTTTGACATGCAGATTGAACCGAACGAGGATGGCCGCGTCTACGATTCCACCTCGGGTGAGATGATCGGGGACCTGACATTCAAGGGCTCCGAAGAGCTGAAAAAGAAGATCAAGGTTCATACATTTTTCGACACGAACCAATGGCGCGCCTGGACATCGTCCATGGACTTCTCCTTTGGTCGGCGTTTCCACGGCAATGTCATTGCGCTTCAGGCTGGCGTGCCGAGCCTGATTGTGGCCGTCGACGACCGGATGCGCGAAATGCTGAACTTTTCCGGGTTGCCGAAAGTCGAGGCCAATGACCTCAATTCTGCAAATGACCGCTCGGCATTCATCTCTGACCATTTGGCTGAGATGAACATTCCGCAGGTCATCGAAAAATACTCTGACCGTGAACGCAGCTTCCGCTCGGTCCTGACCGAGATCGGCATCGGATAACTCCCATATCCGGCGCCTTGGAAGCTCCAACATAAGATGGACGAACATGCGAATAATGATCACAGGCATCCCATCATATCTGATGCGGACCGTCGACAGCGTTTCCGGGGCAACGGTAAAACACCGGCCCTATTTCGAAAACATCCGAACAAAAAAGGATGTCATCGATCAGGTTAAGAGGATTGCCAATACGGGCAATTATCTCATTGGCGAAGGCGCTGCCAACAGTGTCCGCGGCCACGATGTTACCTATATTCCGTTCTGGCATCTGGCCAACAGCATTCACTCGCCGGAAACCTATGCAAGGTTGAACGAGAGCTTTGACCTGTGCCTGTTTGCATCGGCCAATCTGCTGCGGCCCGGCTATGCGGCTGCAACGGAATCCCACGTGTTTGAACTTCTCAACATGCCAATCGTCATCATGGGCATCGGCATCCAGAAGAAGGAAAACCTCAAGGCTGAATTGCCCGAGGGTACGCAACGCTTTCTCAACGTGCTGAAGAAGAAGGAAACCTTCTTCCTGACGCGTGGACATTTTACGGCGGAGTTCCTGAAAGCCGAGGGTATGAAGTATGTGCGTCCGACCGGGTGCCCGTCGCTTTATTTCGATCCGGCCCAGATGAAGCGTTCGCTGAGCCGTCTGGCCGATCCGGGACTGGCTGAATCTCAGAAGATCGCTTTTGGTGGTTATCTTGGCAGCGTTCCCGATACGATCGTCGATGCCCATGCACTCCTGCACAAGGACAGTACGGCAAGCTACGTCATTCAGGACGAAGTAATCGTCTACAACATGAACATGGTCGGTGAAGACACCACGCAAGCCTACGATCAGGCGGCAAGCCGTATCACGGCACCAACTGAGTACAAGCATGCGGAAAAATGGCAGCGTAAGCGCGATTATCTCGTCTTCTTCGATACGCATAAATGGCGCAGCTGGGTGTCGGGGCAGGATTTCTGCTTTGGCCGCCGCTTCCACGGTTCAATCATCGGCATGCAGTCGGGTATTCCGGCACTGATGATCGCTGTCGATGACCGTATGCGCGAGATGCTCGATTTCGTCGGCTTCCCGCACATCGAGGCATCCGTGTGGAATCGCGAGCCACAAAAGAAGGCGTTTCTGCAGGACTTCCTCTCGAAGATTGACGTTCCGGCGGCGATACATCGCTATTCCGAGTGCGAAGTTAATTTCAACGGCGCTTTGAAAGATATCGGCATCCGATAATGAGGCTTTCACCGGCGTCCAGCATATGGGAGGCATGAAACCATGACGTGGCGATTGCAATTGCGTGGGCTTTACGCCGGTGTTTCCTTTGCTGTGGCAATGGCTGTTGCGGGCAGTGTGCTCGCAACGCCGTCGCAGGCAACAGAAGACGCCCGATTTGGTGTGAACAGGGTCAACCTTGCCTGGCTTTCGGCACCGGAACGGGAAAAAGTGCTTGACCTCATGGTCAAGAGCGGTGTGGTGGCGGTGCGGTTGTCACTAACCAGGCCGATTGACCAAAGCATTGACGCAATCCGCGTGGCCCATGAAAAGGGACTGGCAATTCTTCTTGAAATATCCCTCAACAATGCGGCTTTCTACCCCCAAGGTACCAAACCGCGTTCCGGACTTGGCCGGATATGGGATATGTACCGGCTTTCCGATATTTCGCCGGATCAGTTCCGGTCTGTGGTTGGTGATGCCCTGCGCAAGATTGATGCGCTTAAAATTCCTCTTGTCGCAGTTGAACCCGGTAATGAAATCAACTGGGGCGCCTATAATGGCGATCTTGAGGTGAAGCCCAAGGCCAAATCGAAGACGGCGCGCGTCTTGAAAGATCTTGATAACTTGACCGTTGTCGAGCAAGGCGCTGCAAAATATGTCCAGCTTGCTGCTGTTGTTCGTGAAGAACTCAAAACCACCAAGTACAGCGCCAATGCCAAGGTTATCTCGGCCGGACTTTCGGACATTCCGTTTGCTGACGCTGACAGGCGTGGGATCGATAGTGTTGACCTAACCATCTTTACCAATCTCCTGCGCGAGCATGGGTTGGATAAGGTGGTGGATGGCTACGGGATACATATCTATCCGGGCAGCAATGGTACGCCAAAAGCGCGCGCAGACCATATCAGTCAGGCGCTGTCGATCTGCCGATCAGAGCCGGATGGCAAACCATGCTGGATCACCGAATGGGGTTTCTCGAATACGTCAACGACATGCCCCGCCAATGACGGTTCGCGCGAACTTCTGGTCGAGACAGCGCGAAACCGGTTCGAAGAACTCATGGGAACGGGCCGCGTGGCAGCGGCCTATTATTTTGATTGGGACGCAAAGGGATATGGGGTCTGGCGTTGCGGAGGACTTTCTCCTGCGGGCAAGGCAGCAGTGGTGGCACCATGAAATTAAAAACCGTAGTCATCGGCGGCTCCAACACCGTCATGTTGCCAGGCTATTTGCCGTCGCTTTTGTCAACGATGGCACGGCGCGGCATTGAGCTTGACGTTGTAGCCGACCTCGCCGTCGGCGGCACCACCAGCGCCTTTGGGCTTTATCAGCTCAAGATTTATGACCAATTGGCTGATTGTGATCTGTTGCTGATCGAATATGCACTCAACGATGCATTCGTTTACGGCGACGAGCGGCGACCATTCCGCCATTGGGCCAGATTCTATGAGGGCATTATCCGCTATGCTCTGGAGCAAAACCCCAACTTGCGCATTGCAACTCTTGTCTTCGGCGCACGCAACGGTTCGTTCCTTAACGCCGTTCCGTCCATCGATGCGGGTATCAATTACATCTCGCAGTGCTACGGGACCATATGCGTGGACGTATCACGCAATCTCATGCAGCGCTTGGGCCGTGATGTTGTCGGCCACCCCAGTTTCTATTCCGATCAAGGCCATTATGCCCGGCCTGTCGCGACAACCATTGTTGCCAACCTCATCGCCGATGAGTTGGAACCCGCATTGCAGCGTCCGGTCAAGGCCGCCGCCTTGCCACCGCCCATTGATCCGGAACACTTCGCCGGGGCACGCGCCCTTGATGGCGTCCAGTTGAGCAAAAGGCTTGGCCGGGTTCCAGTCGAATACAGCAATCGGCGATTTTCTATCTCGGCTCTGGATTTGGGCGGCGACCGGTTGCGCTTCGAGGTGGACAAGGGGCAGCTTCTGGCAATGGCCTATGTGTGCGAACCGCGCATTCCGCCGCTCGATATCCGTTTGGGTAACGATCTGCATCGGGCTGCTCTGCTCAAGGGCGGCGTGCGTGACGGGACCTACAAGTTCCTGGTTTCCATGCTGAGCTTTGAATTCCTCTACGGCACAACGCTTCTTGATCCTCCGGCAACTCTTGCGCTCACACTTGGTGGCGGCACTGCTGGAGGCGAGCACAAGCTGCATGTTCCAAAAGATAGTATTCGCCATGAAACGCTTCCGGCTGAACCGGCATTGCCAATCAGCGGCATTCTCTTCACCGGCAATCTGAAGGTCTGCGCTATCGAAAAGACCACGGATAGCGAAAAGCCGGCACCAGATCTGCCGACACCCCCGGTGAAGCTGGAACCTGTAACAGCGGGCAACTGAATTCCGGCACCTGAACGGGACTATCTTTGTCAAACGGCATGAACGTGATACCCGTTCAGCACTCATGTGAGAGCGGGGATCATGACTGAAGCCGATATCGTTGCAATTGAAGAATGGCTTGACGCTCAAGGATTGGCTGGAGCCAGCGAAACCGAACTGCTGAACGGTTTTTGTGTGCGCTGTTGCGGCCTCGGTATCACACTTGAGCGCGCTTTGGCGTTTGTCGATACGCTGCATCCGATTTATGAGGGCAGGGCATTTCACTGGCGCCAGCGCGAGGAAGTTGAAAAGCCTGTCATTGAGTACGGTTCCAGCACCCAGGGAGCGAGCGCGGAAAGCTGGCAGCGAACCACATTCTATCATCTGTTACAGTCAGGCGAAGATTCGCTCCGCCGCCGTATTGGCGAAATGGACGAGCCGGGCTTTGTTCATCTTGAGAACCTCAAGGCTGAAGGACTTACCGATTATCTGGCGCTGATCAACCGCTTTTCAACCCAAGGCAGTATCGGCGAAATGGATTGCTTCTATTCGCAGTGGTCTACCGCCCACACCGATGGGTTCAACGACAGCGACATCGCAACATTGAAGCGTCTCGTGCGTGGCCTCGCCATTGCCATCAAATGCGCCTCGCTGGCGCGGATCGTGCGGACAATTGCCGAAGTCTATCTCGGTCATGATGCAGGTGAACGCGTTCTGGCAGGGCGTATCAATCGCGGCGCTGCCGACCGGATCGAAGCCGTTCTGTGGTATTCGGATTTGCGGGATTATACCCGTATCTCCGATGCTGCTGGACCAGATGCGATCATCCCGATGCTGAATGATTATGCTGATGCGGTGATCTCATCCATACAGGAAGCGGGCGGTGACGTATTGAAGCTGATTGGCGACGGTACATTGGCTATTTTCACCGATGGTGGTTCGCAAACCGCTTGTGTGGCCGCCCTGAAGGCGGAAGCGCTGTTGCGCAAGCGGCTCGTTGCTCTTAATGAGCGCCGCACGGCAGAAAAACAGCCTATCACCAATGTCTATCTTGGCGTCCATGTCGGCGAGGTGTTCTTCGGCAATATTGGCAGTGATACGAGGCTGGATTTTACGGTCGTTGGTCCTGCCGTGAACGAAGTCAGCCGCATCGCTTCCATGTGCCGTTCGGTCGATCAGGACATTCTGATCTCCGACCGCTTTGCCGCGTTTCTGCCGGAAGGACTCCGGTCCAAACTGGTTTGTGTCGGACGCTTTGCCCTACGCGGTGTTGGCCGTGCGCAGGAACTCTTCACTCTTGATCCGGTTGAAAGGCACTAAAAAACCCGCAATGCCAAACATTGCGGGTTTCCTCAACTTTCAATAGCGCGTGAAAAAGGCGCTGATTATCCGTTTAAATATCGCTTTGCCAGTTCCGCCATGTCGCGATCTTTCTTTGTCTTGATCGGATGGAACACGCGTGAAAGAAGTTTCAGCGTTGAAAAACTTGGCTTGAGATACGGTGAAAGGGTGGGGAGTTGGATGTTCATGATAAATATCCCTTTCTCTTTAAAGTGAATTGAATAGCGGGGTTTTATTCCCAGTCTGAATTTCGCACGGCGGAGAGGCGAGGCGGTAGACCAATCCAACGAGCTGATTGCCTATTTCTCCGGGAAAATCGTGTTGATCTCTGGGCAGAAAAACGGCTCAAAAATTACCATCTGTAGAAATCGACAAAGATCGCCATTTATTGATCTCCGCGTGAACCGAATCCAGCTTTGTCGCGATGCCTTTGACTGCATCGGACCCTGCGACGTAACGCAGTGGAGGCTCTTTCGATGCAGCCAGCTCAACCAGAGCAGCACCCAGCTTTGCCGGATCGCCGGCCTGCTGGTAGCTATAACCGTCATATGTCGTGCGCCTCTCATGTAGGGAAGCCGTGTAATCATTGATGGCTTGCCTGCTATAACGGACGGAACTCTCGTCGAGAAAATCCGTATGGAAAAAACCCGGCTCCACAATCGTTACATGGATACCAAACTGGGCAAGCTCCATTGCAAGTGACTCGGAGAATCCTTCAACGGCAAATTTTGTTGAACAGTAGATCGATGCTCCAGCGAAGCCGACCATGCCACCCATGGACGAAAAGTTGAAAATCCGGCCCGATCTTTCCCAACGCATAACTGGCAGGACAGCGCGGGTCACATGAAACATGCCGAATACATTGGTCGCAAATTGCCGTTCGATATCCGCGGCGGGGTTTTCTTCAAAGTTTCCCAATTGGCCATAGCCAGCATTGTTGACCAAAACATCGATACCACCGAAATGGGTGATGGCAGCGTCCACCACTAAGTCCGCCTGATCGGGACTGGTGACATCCAGTTCCATGATCAACAGCTGTCCGCTTATACCTTCAAATGCTTTTTGAACCTGTTTACGGTTACGACCGGTCGCAACCACATTGTGCCCTGCGGCCAAAGCCGCCTTGGCGACTTCCGCACCAATACCCCGGCCAGCACCGGTGATAAACCATGTCTTGCTCATCGTGCATTTCCTTGTGTGCTGAGATAGTGAGGCCCATGACCTCACCAGCACACAATAGGGGAGCAATCGGAGGAACGCGTAGACCGGAACTCCTGATGAATTGCACGATCCTCCAGATTTTTACGCTGCCCTGAGTTGCATAACCTTAATTATGGAACTGGCAAACTTTAATTGAGCCTTGGAGCATAACTTGCCGGATCGACCGCATCAGGACGGCCATGCAACGCGATCGTACTGACCCGTTTCGGTGTCCGCGCAATGACTTTGCCCGACTTGATCACCACAAGCCGGGTGGCCTTGAGACGGATAGCCTCAATCGTATCTGCAGCCTGTAACAGAACCATGTCCGCCTTGCAGCCGATACCAAGGCCATAACCTTCAAGATTGAGTATCTTGGCTGGCTCCGTTGTTACAGCCGCGAAGCATTGACGCATCGCATCACGGCTCGTCATCTGCGCCACATGCAGTCCCATGCTGGCGACATCAAGCATGTCGGCCTGACCAAGTGAATACCAAGGGTCCATCACACAATCATGTCCGAACGCGACGGTAACACCATGTGCAAGAAGCTCCGGCACACGGGTCATGCCCCTGCGTTTCGGATAGGTGTCGTGGCGGCCCTGAATGCCGATATTGATGAGTGGATTGGCAATCGCCGCAACACCGGCCTCTGCAATCAACGGGAGCAGCTTGCTGACGTAGTAATTGTCCATCGAATGCATTGACGTCAGGTGCGAGCCAGTAGAACGGCCACCCAGACCAAGGCGCTGTGTTTCATAGGCCAGCGTTTCGATATGGCGCGATAGTGGATCATCTGTCTCGTCACAATGCAGATCGATCATCAGGCCGCGCTCCGCAGCGATCTCGCAAAGCGCTTTGACGCTCGCTGCACCGTCCATCATGGTACGCTCAAAATGCGGGATACCGCCAACCACATCAACACCAAGATCAAGCGCACGTTTGAGTAGATCAACCGCGCCGGGATAGCGGTAATAACCATCCTGCGGGAAAGCCACAAGTTGCAGATCAATATAGGGTGCAACCTGCTTTTTGACGTCGAGGAGTGCTTCCACGCCCAGCAGGCGTTCATCGCAGATGTCAACGTGAGTGCGGATAGCAAGCAGCCCTTGCGTCACGGCCAGATCGCAATAGCGTAGCGCTCGCTCAATCACGGTGTCATGGGTCAGAAGCGGCTTCAATTCGCCCCATATCTGGATACCATCGAGCAACCGCCCGCTTTCATTAAGGCGTGGCTGACCGAGCGACAGGGTTGCATCCATATGGAAATGGCTGTCGACAAATGGCGGTGAAACCAGCAGCCCATCCGCATCGATTGTCTCCCCTGCCTCGCCGCCAAGATTGGTCTCGACGGCAACAATACGACCGGACTTGATACCAATGTCGATATGGGTGCGACCGTCAGGTAAGGTGGCATTCGTGACTTTCAGATCGAACATAGGATTCTTTCGACTCTTCCCGGATTGCTTTTGTGTCTAGTTAACAAACAAACTTCAAACTTCTGCAATGGGCAAACCATGCCATAACAAAAGCCATAATCGCGCATTGGAATAGAAATAATATTATCGTATTGAAAAATAAGTGATTATCCCTATATAATTTAGATTCCAACGCACAAGGGATAATTCTTTGGAAATCAACTTCCTGATTCACCCCTATTGATATATTATCCCTGCTACGACAGAAAATCGATAATCTGGGGATAATATGAGTAAATTCAGAGAATTATCTTCAGAACAAGTGCGCCAATTGATTGATACGGAACAGGCCTATGATGTCTATCGGGCCAGTCTGAAGGAATATGAGCAACGTTTTTCCGGCTCGATGTCCTGGAAGAAGAGCACGAACGGCAAGGAATATCTCTACAAGAAGACGAACGGCATCTGGAAATCTCTTGGGGCCCACTCGACCGAGACTGAAGCAATCTTCGGGCAGTTTCATACTGGCCGCGAAGTCTCGAAAACCCGCGTTTCGCGCTTGGCAAAACGGCTGGATGAACTGGCACCTGTCAACCGGGCAATGGCGCTTGGCCGCGTCCCGCTTCTGACAGCACGCATTATCCGCGCACTCGGCAAATCTGGATTGATTGGCACGGCTGTCGACGTGGTCGGCACCAATGCGCTCTTTGCCTATGAGCGTATGGCAGGCGTCCAGATATCAGGCGGACTTTTGTCCACCCAAGATGTCGATCTCTTATTCGACTCGCGTTTCAGTCTGCGATTGATCAGCAAAGACTTTTCGCACAAGGGCCTGATCGGGCTTTTGCAAAAGATCGATCATTCCTTCGCACCCATGGCCCGCAATGCTTATCGCGCCGCCAATCGCGATGGTTTCCTTGTCGATCTGATCAAGCCAACGCCAAAAGACCGCATGTCCACCCGCGAGAAGGCTCGTTTCAGTGCCGATGCAGAAGACCTTCAAGCCATCGAAATCGAGGGGCTGACATGGCTGGTCAACAGTCCGAAAATCTCGACTGTGGTCATCGACGAAAAAGGCTATCCGCTAGACTATACCTGTCCTGATCCGCGCGCCTTTGCCTTGCACAAACTGTGGCTGTCACGCCGGGCAGACCGCGATGCCGCCAAGCGTGTGCGCGATGAGATGCAGGCAAGAATTGTCGCTGGCCTGATCAGGACCAGACTGCCGCATCTGTCCTTTGATGCCAATGATCTGCAGGCACTTCCACTGGCATTGCGGCAGCTTGCAGCTGAGCTTGGTCCTATAGCTGATGATGATGCAGACGAAAGTCTAAGCCTCACACCGAACTGGTAAAAAAAGCCCCTCCCGGATGATCCGGAAGGGGCGCTTTATCTTAGCTATATGCCTGCATGGGTGGGCAGGAGCAGACGAGATTGCGATCACCGGCCACATTGTCGATACGCGACACTGGCGGCCAATATTTCGGGTTCTCTTCGCTCTCACCGGCCGGAAGGCTGGCTTCCCTGCGGCTGTAAGGATGCGACCAGTCATCGGCCAGCACGTCGCCGGATGGGTGCGGTGCATTCACCAGCGGATTGTCTTCCCGTGGCCAGATCCCGCTGGCAACCTTTTCGGCTTCTCCGGCAATGAGGATCATCGCATCGCAGAAGCGGTCGATTTCCCGCTTTGATTCCGATTCCGTCGGTTCGACCATCAGCGTACCGGCAATCGGCCAGGACATGGTTGGTGCATGGAAACCATAATCAATGAGACGCTTGGCAATATCCTCGACGCTGATCCCGGCACTGTCTTTCAGAACACGGGTATCGAGAATGCACTCGTGCGCGACACGGCCATTACTTCCCTTGAACAGCACGGGATAGTGGCCCTTCAACCGCTCGGCGATGTAATTGGCGTTGAGAATAGCCATTTCCGTTGCACGTTTGAGACCCGCACCACCCATCATGCGGATATACATCCATGTGATTGGAAGGATGGATGCACTGCCGAACGGTGCCGCAGAAACCGCATGCTGCGACCCCTTGGCGACATGTCCGGGCAGGAACGGAGCCAGATGCTTCTTCACGCCGATTGGGCCAACACCCGGTCCACCGCCGCCATGCGGAATACAGAACGTCTTGTGCAGGTTCATATGACAAACGTCGGCGCCAATATCACCAGGACGGGCAAGCCCGACCAGCGCATTGAGATTCGCACCGTCAAAGTAAACCTGTCCGCCATGCTGATGAATGACCGTGCAGATATCCTTGACGCCTTCTTCGAACACACCATGCGTCGAGGGATAGGTGATCATCAGCGCTGCAAGATTGGCACTGTGTTGTTCCGCCTTTGCCTTGAGGTCTTCAAGGTCAATATCGCCAGCCTCTTCGCAGGCCACAACAACAACGCGCATACCGGCCATATGGGCACTGGCCGGGTTTGTACCATGTGCCGATTCTGGAATGAGGCAGATGTCACGATGATCATCACCCCGGTCCAGATGGTAACGGCGAATGGCCAGAAGACCGGCATACTCACCCTGACTGCCCGCATTAGGCTGCAATGAGACGGCGTCAAAACCAGTAATCTCGGAAAGCCAGTTTTCCAGATCATCCGTCATGGACTTGTAGCCAAGCGCATGACCAGCCGGAGCAAACGGATGCACATTGGCAACGCTGTTCCAGCTGACCGGCAGCATTTCCGCTGCTGCATTCAGCTTCATCGTGCAGGACCCGAGCGGGATCATGGCGCGATCGAGCGCCAGATCCTTGTCCGCCAGACGGCGAAGGAAGCGCATCATTTCGGTTTCTGAACGCTGCTGATGGAAAACGGCCTGCGTCATGAACCCTTCGGCATGTCTCTCACCCGGCAAGGTAGTCTTTGCCTCAGCGGGCAAGGTCGCGCCGAAGAGTGCAACCAGCGCCGCCAGATCATCTTCTGACGTTGTTTCATCGACTGTAATGCCCAACCGGTCCTGATCGACAATGCGCAGCAGACGCCCATTCTTTTCCGCCTCGGCTGCGATTGATGCGGCCTTGCCGGGAACAGTGACCGTAACAGTATCGAAGAAATGCGATCCGGCGAGGGAAAGACCAGCACTCGTGAGAGCCGCCGCCAATCGCGACGCCTGTGCATGCACGCCGCGCGCGATAGCCTGAAGACCCTGCGGACCATGCCAGATGGCATAAGATACAGCCATATTGGCGAGCAGTGCCTGTGCGGTACAGATATTGGAGGTCGCTTTGTCACGACGGATATGCTGTTCGCGCGTCTGCAAGGCAAGGCGGTAACCTGCCCGGCCCTTGCTGTCCACTGACTGACCAACCAGACGGCCCGGAATAAGCCGTGTTAGTGTTTCGCTGACAGCAAGATAAGCAGCATGCGGACCACCATAACCAATCGGCACACCAAAGCGCTGCATGGAACCGGCGGCAATATCAACACCTGATTTGGCAGGTGGTGGCGTGATTGTCAGGGCCAGCGGATCAGCAACTGCGATAACCAGCGCTCCGGCTGCCTTGGCAGCCTGAATGACCGAGCTATAATCGCCATAAACACCAAATGTATCCGGCCATGGAACGATGATTGCTGCGACACCCGTATCAATTTCGCCCTCGTCGACGGTCATCCCCAGCGGCTCGGCACGGGTTTTGACCACATCGACGGTCTGCGGATGCAAAGCACCTGCGATGACGATACGGTCCCGCTTTTCGCGATGATGGCGATAGGCAATGCCGACCGCTTCGGCAACAGCCGTCGCTTCATCCAGAAGTGAAGCGGATGCGACCGGCAGACCTGTAAGCTCTGTCACCAGCGTCTGAAAATGAAACAAAAGTTCGAGCCGACCCTGACTGATTTCCGACTGGTAAGGCGTATAAGCCGTATACCATGCCGGGTTTTCAAAGAGATTACGCAGGATAACGGCTGGCACATGGGTGCCGTGATAACCCTGACCGATAAAGCTTTTATGGGTCTTGTTTTGACCCATCTTGGCCGCGAGTTCCGCCAGAGCGTCAGCTTCGCTGGCCGCTTCAGGAATATCGAGCGGGCGCTCAAGGCGGATCGACTTCGGCACGGCCTGTGAAATCAGGGTTTCCAGCGATGGAATGCCAAGGGCGGCCAACATGGCGCGCGAGCCTTGTATACTTGGGCCAATATGGCGATCAGCAAACGGGAATACGGTGTCTTTCATCATCATGCCTTCAGCCAATGATTGCTTTATAGCCAGCCTCATCAAGAAGGCCGGTCAACTGGTCCGGATTGGACAGCTTCATCTTCCACAGCCAGCCATCGCTTGCGGCGGCTGAATTGACCAGCGACGGATCGCTTGTGGTCGCATCGTTCACTTCGGTCACTTCGCCATCAATAGGCGCATAAACGTCAGATGCGGCCTTGACGGATTCAACAACAACGGTGGGATCGCCCTTGGAGAGGGACTGACCAACATCGGGCAACTGGACAAAAACCAGATCGCCGAGCTGATCCTGCGCGTGGTCGGTAATGCCGACTGTCGCAATGTCATTCTCGACGCGGACCCATTCGTGATCTTCGGTAAAGTAAGTGGCTGCCATCTCAATTATCCTTTGTGGTAGCGATGTGGAGTAAAAGGGAGTGAATGAATTTCCACGGGGATGCGGTTGCCCCGCACCTCAGCAAAAACCTTGGAACCCAGCGCAGATAAATCTTTGCTGACATAGCCCATGGCAACTGGGAAACCAGCCGACGGGCCGAAGCCGCCTGATGTGACCAACCCGATCTTGTTGCCATCGGCATCAAAGAGTTCAGCATCGGTGCGTACCGGCTGGCGTCCTTCGGGCTTCAAGCCAACGCGCTTCTTGGTCGAACCCGTTGCAATTTTGGCAAGGAGTGCCTCGGCACCGATAAAACCTGCTGTCTCGCGCACAGGCTTGGTGATAGCCCAGAGCAATCCGGCATCAACGGGATCATAGTCCGGCGTGATATCATGGCCGTGCAGACACAGGCCCGCCTCAAGACGCAGGCTGTCGCGGGCGGCAAGCCCAACCCAGGCAACACGATCATCGGCAAACAAGCGTTTAACCAGCGCGCGCGCGTCAGCTTCGGGTAAACCGATCTCAAAGCCATCTTCACCCGTATAACCGGAGCGGCTCATGAACCATCCCGGTTTCGGTTCAAATCCATGCATGAAAGCAAGTTCGGTTCCGGCAATACCGGCGTCGCGCAGCACATTCACGGCCTCAGGTCCTTGAATGGCGAGGAATACCCGGTCCAGCGCATCGATCTTGCAGTCAAATCCCTTGGCCACGCCGCGTAGGTGCGCTTCATCCGCTGCCGCATTTCCGGCGTTAGCAACGACCATGAAATGCTCGTCGCCCAAACGGGTGACGATCAGATCATCGAGAATACCGGCTTCATCATTCAGGAAGAAGGTGTACTTCGATTGACCCGCCTGCAACGAGGCTGCATCAAGTGGACAAGCGCGCGAAAGCAGAGCTGCAGCTTCAGCTCCCGCAACATCGAACAACTGCATATGCGAGATGTCGAACAGGCCAACCTTCTCACGCGTGTGCAAATGTTCCTTCATCACACCAAGCGGATAAGTGATCGGCATAGACCAGCCCGCAAAGCCGCCAAAGCGCGCATTTGCGGCCTTATGCAGATCATCGAGCGGCAGTTGTTTCAGATTTTCTTCAGTGCCCATTTTTACTCCAGAGACGTGCAAAGACCTCCGCCATAGAGCGGAACATTTCTTTGCCCCTCTGTCGGAAGCCTGAGAGACTCGCCCAGCCAGGACCCCTGACTGAACTTACACCTTCGGCGCGGAGTTTCCCCCGACTTTCCAGAGTTGCCTTCCCGGTTTGCGGTTCCTGGTACCTGAGAGATTTCGGGCGATTTCCCCTTCGGTGGCCTGCATATTTCTATGCACGACACTCTCCCGCAAACTGACAGGGCCGAAGCCCTCGACAGCCCGGACCATAGCGCAACGGCCTTTGCCTGTCATCGTGCAAATGGCCAATTTGCCGCTTTGTGGACAGAAATTGTCTGAATGAGAATACTCGCAAGCTGGCTAGCAGACCGTCACCGCGTCAGGGCGATCACCCCAAGTGCCTGCCCCCTACCCTTTACGCCGTGCAAACCCAGATAATCAGCTTTGATTTCATTGGATAAACTCATGCGCTGTGCCAAATCAGTTGAGATCAAAACCGGTGCTTCCAGTGTCCGGCAAAGACTTTCAAGGCGTGCAGTCGTATTCACCGTATCGCCAAAATAGGTGATCTTGTGGTGATCGACCCCGATTTCGGCTGTGATGATGGGGCCTCCATGCAGCGCGGCACGCAAAGCTGGAACCTGTCCGAATCGCTCCAGCCATTGAGCCGTGTTCTTTTCGATACCATCCAGAATATCAAAGACGCAGCGCACGCAGCTTGCGTCCTTGATGCCGCGATCGATCGGCCATGTGATGATGGCCGCGTCACCGACATAATCGTCAATAGCACCATGATGACGCCTGACCGGCTCGGCAAATGCAGCGAACAGTGCGCCAAGAAACTGCTGAGCCCGCAGATCTCCATGCTCTTCGGCAAAAGTTGTCGACCCAACCAGATCAATGAACAGAAATACGCGTTCTTCTGCCACCGGCTGACGGTAGCGGCTGATGAGAAGGCTCGCAAAAATATCCCGGCCCAGCAAATCCCGTACCCGCAAGATGAAAATCATGATGCTCAATACACCAAGCGTATAGAACAATACCTGCGGTGAAAGGATCGCGGCCTGCCAGAATGTTCCGTTGAGCCATCCGAAGTACCACAGAATTATACCGCAAACGGCATTACCAAAACTGATCAACACGTAGTCGGCAATCAATGCCGTCACGAGAAAGCCCGCCGTCGGCAATGTGTTTATCCATGCCCGCAGTTTTGGAAAGATAACGCCGCGCTCGAAAGCCAGGATCGGCGCACAAATCGAAAGGGCAAATATTGCGCCAATGTAGTAGCCCTCGCTGTATACTATCAAACTGTAAAGATAGCCGCTCGCGGCAACTGCGGTAAGCACGCATATCCAGAAGCCGATCGAATTTCTGCGCATGCCCCGCTCCCATCTTATTCAAATTGTCAGAAACCTATCTCAAGGCGCGATTCTAACGTCATTCCCTTATGCCTCACTGGACCCGTATTAGCCCAATAGACAGATGCTATAGCCTGTTATCCATTTGAAGAATTCATTGATAGACCAATACAAGTCACATCCCCATGTCGCGTGCAGTATTTCGGCTTGCAAGGGTCCCACGTTGAAATTTACCCAATGAAGCAAAGAATATTAATACAATTTCCCCGCTGATTTTTAGCAAAGCGTTCTTTGACGCTCCCCCAAATTCGGGAAAATCTACTGCCTCTGAAACGGAGTCCCGGCGCCTGACGGTGATTTGCGGGTCCAATCACATGGAGGCCATACCCCAAAATGGGCTATGCACTGAGTTTGCTCGATAAAAGTCCAATCCAAGATGGCGAGACGGCCAGCACTGCGCTGAAGCGTACAATCGAGCTTGCCCGTCTCGCCGAACAGTGGGGTTTCCACCGGTTCTGGGTTGCCGAACATCATGATACACCTGCTTTGGCAAGTTCCTCGCCTGAAGTGCTGATTGCCTTCCTGCTCGCCAACACAACACGCATTCGCGTTGGTTCTGGCGGTGTCATGCTGCAGCACTACAGCCCTTACAAGGTGGCGGAGAACTTTAATCTTCTCGCTGCTCTTGGACCCGATCGCGTGGATCTTGGCGTCGGAAAAGCGCCGGGCGGGCTGCCCTATTCGACCCGAGCCTTACAAGGCGTCATCCCCCGGTCCGAAAAACAGGACTTTGCTGCACAATTGGCACAGCTCGGTGCATTCCTTGCGAAGGGTCTGCCCGAGAGTGATCCACTTGCCGGTGTGCGGGCAACACCGCTCCCTACGGTGGCCGCACACCGCTTCCTTCTCGGTGCCAGTGTTGACAGTGCTGAGCTTGCTGCCGCCCAAGGTTGGGATTTTGTCTTTGCCAGCCATTTGAATGGCGATGAAACAGTGCTGCAACAGACCCTCGATGCTTATCGAAAGAAAGCTCCAGATCGCTCACCTTTACTGGCAGTGGGCATTGTAGCGGCCGAAACCGATGCGGAAGCTGAGCGTCTCGTGGGCAACATCCAGCATTTCAAGGTTCATGTCGAAAACGGCCAGAGCGTCACCGTCGGCAGCGTCGAGCAGGCGGAGGAATACGCCCGTCAGGCAGGCGCTGCCAATTACCGGATCGAGAAGAAGACGCCCAATGTCCTGCGTGGTTCAGCGCATACGGTTACAGACCAGCTCGAACGCCTGCATAGCCGCTACGGCATAGGCGAATTCATCATCGACACCCCCATCAATGACGCCGCGAAGCGCCTCCGGTCCATCGAACTTCTGGCCCAGGCACAATTCGCTGCTGCTGCATAATACGGAGATTTCAAAATGACCAAGCGACCCATTCCGTTCGGTGTGATGCTGCAAGGTGCAGGTGGCCATATGAACTCGTGGAAACACCCGAGTTCGCCTGTGGATGCCAGTGTCAATTTCGACTTCTTCGTGCGCAATGCACGCAAGGCCGAAGAGGCAGGTATCGCCTTCGCCTTCGTCGCTGACGGGCTCTACATCAACGAAAAGTCCATTCCGCATTTTCTCAACCGCTTCGAACCAATCGCCATCCTGTCTGCACTGGCCGCGACTACGTCGAAACTCGGCCTCGTCGGTACAGTTTCGACCTCTTACAGCGATCCCTTCACCATTGCCCGGCAGTTCGGCTCGATTGACAAGATCAGCAATGGCCGTGCTGGCTGGAACGCCGTGACGTCGCCGCTTGAGGGCTCGGCCAAGAATTATGGCCGCGATCACCCCGATCATGCATTGCGCTATGAAATCGCCGATGAACATCTTGAGGTGGTCAAGGGCCTGTGGGATTCCTGGGATGATGACGCCTTTGTCCGTAACCGCGAGACGGGACAGTTCTTCGACAAGACCAAGCTGCATCGCCTGAACCATCATGGCCGGTTCTTCAACTCGGAAGGGCCCCTCAACATTAGCCGTTCCGCTCAGGGGCAGCCCGTTATTTTCCAGGCAGGATCGTCCGATGACGGTATTGATCTGGCTGGCAAGCACGCAGATGGCGTGTTCACCAACCATGTGCCGATCGAGGAAGCGCAGACCTTCTATCGCCGCGTCAAACAGAGCGCCGTGGAGCATGGCCGCAAACCGGGTGATGTCCTGATCTTTCCCGGTATCGCACCAATCGTTGGCGCAACGGAGGAGGAAGCGGAAGCCAAATACCGTGTGATCCGCGATCTCGTGACTGTCGACGAGGCCCTTGCCTATCTCGGACGATTCTTCGACCATCATGATTTTAGCGCCTATCCGGTGGATGAGCCATTCCCCGAGCTTGGTGACATCGGCAAGAACAATTTCCGCTCCACAACCGACCGCATCAAGCGTAACGCCAAGGAAAAAGGCCAAACCTTGAGGGAAGTCGCGCTGGAAGTAACAACGCCGCGCAACGCCTTCACCGGCACACCGCAGAAGATTGCCGACGAACTTATTCACTGGGTCGATACCGAAGCAGCTGACGGTTTCATTCTTGGCTTTCAGATTCTGACCGAAGGGCTAGAGGACTTTACCCGTGAGGTCCTGCCTCTGCTGGAAGAACGCGGCTATCACAACAAGGTGCTGCCGGGCACGACGCTGCGCGAGAATATTGGCCTCCCTTTCCGCGAAAGCCGATATGCCAAGCAGGATCAAAGCGCCAAACAACGCGTTAAAGAAACGGCGCTCTGATGGGTCAACACACGGACAGGATCGGGGAAAAGATCGGCACTTATCTGGACGAGATGGTCGCTCTTCGTCACGATCTGCACCGGCACCCCGAGCTTGGCTACAATGAGCATCGCACCAGCGAACTCGTCGCAGACAAGTTGAATGACTGGGGCTATCAGGTGACCCGAGGCGTCGGCAAAACCGGCGTTGTCGGGACCTTGCAAAACGGCAATGGACCCAGGAAACTCGGCATTCGCGCCGATATGGACGCTCTCCCCATCGTTGAAGCAACCGGCCTGCCCTATGCCAGCAGTACGTCCGGGAGAATGCATGCCTGCGGTCATGATGGCCATACGTCGATCCTCTTGACCAGCGCCCGCTATCTTGCAGAAACACGCGATTTCTCCGGTACGCTCAACGTCATCTTCCAGCCAGCCGAGGAAGGTGGTGCCGGCGCGCGCGCGATGGTCCGCGATGGCCTGTTCAAACGCTTTCCCTGCGATGCGGTATTTGGCCTGCACAATTGGCCAGGCGTTCCCACAGGTCAGTTCGGGTTCATCACAGGCCCCGCCATGGCTTCGGTGGACAAGGTGACGGTCCGTATTATCGGCAAGGGCGGCCATGGCGCAAGGCCGCAGGAGACTGTGGACCCGGTCATTGCGAGCGCGTCTTTTATCATGGCGCTGCAAAGCATTGTGGCCCGCAACATCGATCCATTGGATGCGGCGGTGATTACAGTTGGTACCATCCATGCAGGCATTGCCCCCAATGTCATACCGGACAGTGTCGAGTTGGAACTGACGGTACGCACATTCCGCAGTGAAGTGCGGGAAACCATCAAGGCCCGTCTCAACACCCTCGCCAAGGCACAGGCTGAAAGCTACGGCGCCGTTGCCGAGGTGGATTATCCCAGCGGCTATCCGGTGCTGGTCAATCATCCGGATGAAACAGAGTTTGCCCGGCAAGTGGCGCTTGATCATTTCGGTGCTGCGCGCATTGAAAAGGACTTCCGGCCGATTTCCGCCAGCGAGGACTTTGCCTTCATGCTGCAGGAAACACCGGGCAGCTACCTTTTCATCGGTAATGGTGACAGCGCGCCACTGCACAGCCCGCTCTACAATTTCAACGACGGGATTTTGCCCTCAGCCGCCCGCTACTGGGTGACGCTAACCGAAGCTTATCTTGCCAAAAATCCCTCCGACAAAAGCGCGAGACAATCATGACTGATGTTTTTGTTTACACCACCCCGAATGATGAACGCTCACAGCCTTTGATTGAAGCGCTGATCGTCGAGTATGAAACGCGCTATGGCGACTATTATGGTGAACCCGCACGCAACGAGTTAAGCCGTTATCCAGCCGAATTGTTTGCCCCTCCCCACGGCGCTTTCCTGCTCCTGATCCGCAATGGCGAAACAATCGGCGGCGGTGCGTTCAAGCGTTATGATGAACATACCGCTGAACTCAAACGCATCTGGACTCATGCGGATCTTCGCCAGCAGGGGCTGGCGCGCAAGGTTGTCGTCGAACTGGAACGGCAGGCTGCACGTCAAGGTTACACGCGGATTTACCTGACTACGGGCTTTCGCCAACCGGAGGCAAAAGAACTGTATTTGCGCTCCGGTTATACGGCGCTTTTTGATGTCAATGCTGCACCGGAAACCTATCGCCATCTGCCCTTCGAAAAAGATATCAGCGCATTGGCTGCGCAGCTTTCACAAGTAACAGATGCCGCTACATCAGACCGTGATCTGTTGCGTCAGGCCGGGTAATTTGATGAGTGCCATGATTGTGTCAGCTGTGGGATTTCATGCTCAATACATCCCGTTCTTTGCAACAAAGCTTCTCTAACCACCCTGAATTTGCAGTCTGCCGTCTTTGACTGTTTCGCCTAAACACTACTAAATCAGTCGAGTAAAAGACAATCCCGTACAAGTTTCTTTCACGGGATTTCTCGACAGAGAAGTGTTGCACAGGGGAATTTGGAAGTATGGCGATTACAGCAGACTATTCGGGCGCGCATTCCGTGCAGCCCCCCGCCGCCGCGACCGAGGATTACACGCACTACAAGATTGTGAAGGCGAAATATCCGGCTCGTTTCTTCGGAACATTGGTTGCCGCACTTATCATTGCTGTCACACTCCAATCTATCCTGACGAACCCCAAATGGGGTTGGAATGTCTTCGCCGAATGGTTCTTCTCAGCACCGGTTCTCGCGGGGCTTGCACGCACATTGCTGTTGACTGCCTTGGGCAGCGTGCTTGGCTTTGCACTGGGAACAGTGCTTGCCCTTGCCCGCGTTTCGAAATCTCCTCTCCTGTCCGGCTTGTCGTGGGCATACATCTGGCTGTTGCGCTCGATCCCGCTGATAGTTCTGTTGCTGATCCTCAACAATCTCGGCTACCTCTACGCAACCGTGCGGATCGGTGTTCCCTATACGGATATTCTCTTCGCCGAGTATCCAACGATCTCGATCCTCAGCCCGTTTGCCGCTGCCCTCATCGGCCTTAGTCTCAATCAGGCGGCCTTCTCCTCCGAGATTATCCGTGGTGGCATTCTGTCTGTTGATCAGGGGCAGCTGGAAGCAGCGGCGGCACTCGGCCTTTCCCGGCGCAGGCAGGCATTACGCATTGTCCTGCCACAGGCCATGCGCACGATCCTCCCCACCGGGTTCAACGAGATCATCGGTTTGGCCAAGGGCACATCCGTGGTCTATGTGCTGGCATTGCCGGAACTCTTCTACACCGTTCAGGTGATCTATCGACGCAATCTTGAAGTGGTGCCACTTCTGATGGTGGCAACGGTCTGGTACCTGATCATCATGACTGCCTTGTCGGTAGCCCAGCACTATATTGAACGGCACTTCTCCAAGGGCGCCCTGCGCAATCCCCCTGCTCCGATTTTCCGCAAACTGTTCCGCAGGCTCTTTGGCGCCCCGATCCTCGCTCGCCCGCAGACTGTGACCGTGTCGTCCCTGCAGAACGTCGCTGCGTCCAAAACCAGCGACCGCAGCATACCTCTCGCCAAATGGCGCGCACCGGGATCAGTAAAAATTCAAGGCGTATCCAAGAGCTTTGGCCAGCTCAAGGTGCTCGATGATATCCGGCTCGATATCAAAGCGGGCAGCGTAACAGCTATTCTTGGCCCGTCCGGCTCGGGCAAATCCACTCTTCTGCGTACCATCAATCATCTTGAACGCGTTGATGATGGCTTCATCACCGTCGACAACGAACTGGTCGGTTATCGCAAAAGTGGCAGGACACTCTATGAGTTGAAGGAAAGGGACATTCTCAAGCGCCGTGCCGATATCGGCATGGTGTTCCAGAGTTTTAATCTGTTCCCGCATCTGACGGTTCTCGAAAACATCATTGAGGCTCCAGTTTCGCTTGGTCGTCTCACCCGCTCCGACGCCATCAGCCTTGCTCGCGAACTGCTTGGCCGCGTCGGCCTCAGCGACAAGATTAATGCCTATCCGCGCCAGCTCTCCGGTGGCCAGCAGCAGCGCGTAGCCATCGCCCGGGCGCTCGCTCTCAGACCAAAGGTCCTGCTGTTCGATGAACCAACATCGGCGCTTGACCCCGAATTGGTGGGTGAAGTTCTCGACGTCATCAAGGAACTCGCCCGCTCTGGCACCACGTTGATCATCGTTACCCACGAGATCGGCTTTGCCCGGGAAGTGGCCGACACGGTGATTTTCATGGACGGCGGCAAGGTTATTGAAACCGGATCGCCGGAACAGGTCCTGAACCGCCCGAGAAATGCGCGCACCAGCGAGTTTCTAGCCAAGGTTCTCTGATCCGCCGCATCATCTCTTCAGACATAGGAAATACAATATGTTGCTTCGTCCCTCTTTCATCTCCTTCACTCTGGCAGTTCTCATCGCCACGGCGTCCGGACTTGCCATGGTTCACGCTGAAGGTTTCGATCTCAGCCCCGATCAAAGCGGTAAGCCGCGGGCGGAGAAAAGTGAAAAGGTGATTGCGTCGATCCCGGCAAGCTTCAAATTTGTTAGAGATGACACATTCACCGTTGGTATCAGCGTCGCGCATCCGCCGCTCAGCACCTATGCCACCGATGCCAAGACGGTCGTTGGCTATGATCCTGACTTTGCGCAGTTGATCGCCGATATCCTGGGCAAGAAGCTTGAACTCGTTCCCATCGCCTGGGCCGACTGGCCGCTTGGTCTTCAATCCGGAAAATTCGATGCCGTCATTTCCAATGTGGGCGTAACCGAGCAGCGCAAAGAGAAATTCGATTTCTCCACCTATCGCCTCGGCTTGCATGGCTTCTACGTCAAAGCCGACAGTCCGATCACCTCGATCAAGGAACCAAAGGACATTGCGGGGCTGAAGATCATCACTGGTTCCGGCACTATTCAGGAGAAAATCCTGCTCGAATGGGACAAGCAGAATGTTGCCAAAGGTCTGAAGCCCGTCGAACTGCAATATTATGACGATGACGCGGTGAGTGCGCTCGCCATCCAGTCTGGCCGTGCCGATGCGGAGTTCAATCCCAACGCACCGCAAGCATATCGTGCCGCTATCGATCACAAGATCAAACTGGTTGGAACAGTGAATGCCGGGTGGCCGCTGATCGCAGATGTTGCAATCACCACCCGCAAGGGAAGCGGCATTGCCGACAGCCTGACAGCAGCAATCAACGAGCTGATTGCAGACGGTAAATACGCGCAGTCACTCGCGCGCTGGCAGCTTACCCCCGAAGCCCTCGACAGATCGCGGACAAACCCACCGGGCTTGCCGAAAATCTGATTGACCGACCATCAGTTTAAGCGCCAACAACAAGGTCTTCCCTATGACGCATACTTCTCTTTCCATCAATCATGTGGGCTTCCTGACACCGGGAAATTACAGTGATGACGATCCGCATGAAGGATTGGAGAACACGCTACGTCTGCTGGAATTCGGTGAGAAGCTGGGATTTGACAGCGGCTGGGTGCGGCAGCGGCATCTTGAGCACGGCATATCCTCAGCGGGTGTGTTCCTTGCAGCGGCAACACAGAGAACCAACCGTATCCAGTTGGGCACGGCGGTCATTCAGATTGGCTACGAAAGCCCGTATCGCCTTGCGGAAGACCTGTCGACCGTTGACGTTCTGTCGCGTGGCCGCCTCAATATTGGGTTGAGCGCTGGCACGCCAGCCCATGCGGACCTGCTCGGACCACTGGTTTTTGACGGCAACTGGAAGGACTTCGATCTTTCCCATGAGCGCGTCATCCGTTTTGCCAATAATCTGCGCGGCGAATTCCTTGCTGATCCCGAGACATTTATTGCAACGCCCGGTGGACCGCAGCGACCGCGCCTGCAGCCCCATGCCGAGGGTTTGGTCAATCGTGTCTGGTATGGCGGCGGTTCACTACGATCCGTCGGCTGGGCTGGCAAGAATGGTTTCAATCTGATGATCGGTAATGTCACTGCCGGCGAAAACACCGACAATTTCTTTGAAGCGCAGGGGCGCCAACTCGATACTTATCACCAGAATCTCGGCGGAGCATTCCGCCGTGTGTCACTCGGGCGTGTCATTGTTCCCACGGATAGCGCCGATGCGGCCACCCGTAAAAAATATGCTGACTATGCCGCAAGCCGTTACGAGCGCACGCTTAAACCGCAAGGCGACCGGCGGACCCTGTTTCCGCAAGACCTTGTCGGGACGTCAGAGCAAATTCTGGAACAACTGTTCAATGACCCTATCGTTGCTCGCGTCGGGGAATTGCGGCTCGAACTGCCCTACGAATTCAAACAACACGAATACGAGCAGATCCTCTCCGATTTCATCACCAAAATCGCTCCGGAAATCGGCTGGGGCAATCAGCCGGTGCGCATCAGTGCGGGGGCACGGCGCTGAACAACAACCAACAAACCACACTCAAGGGGTTATCCATGACCAACAGACTAAAACTTATATCTTTTGTCGCAGGGGCTTTCATTGCCGCAACGACCGGCCTTACCTACGCAGCAGGCGACGGCTTCGATCTGAGCCCTGACCAGAAAGACCGCGTGCGAGCGGAGAAAAACGAGAAAGCCATCGAAGCGGTCTCCAAGGATTTCAAGTTCGTCAGCGACGGCAAGCTCACCATCGGGCTCCATCCTTCCAACCCGCCACTCAGCACCTATGCCAACGACGCCACGACTGTTGTCGGCTTTGACGTCGATCTCGCGCAGTTGGTGGCCGATAGTCTTGGCCGCGAATTGGTACTCGTCCCCGTCGCCTGGGCCGACTGGCCACTTGGGCTTGAATCCGGCAAATTCGACGCGGTGATCTCCAATGTTACGGTTACCGAACAGCGTAAGGAGAAGTTCGATTTCTCCACATATCGCAAGGACGAGCTTGGTTATTACGTAAAGGCGGACAGCACCATCAAAGCCATTAAAGAGCCAAAGGACATTGCCGGGCTGAAGGTGATCACGGACGCAGGTACCAATCAGGAGAAAATCCTGCTGGCCTGGGACAAGGAAAATGTCGCCAAGGGCCTGAAGCCCATCGAAGTTCAGTATTATGACGACGATGCGGTCAGTACGCTTGCCATCCAGTCCGGGCGCGCCGATGTGGTGTTCAGCGTGAATGCTACGCAGGCCTACAAGGCCAAGGTGGGCGGCAAGACCAAGCTGGTTGGTACAGTCAGTGGCGGTTGGCCGATTACCGCCGAAGTTGCCGTAACGACGCGCAAAGCCAGCGGAGCTGCTGATGGCATCACCACTGCACTCAACGCAGTGATCGCCAACGGCAAATATAAACAGGTTCTCGATCGCTGGAATCTTGGTTCGGAAGCCATCGACAAGGCTGCTACCAATCCGCCCGGCCTGCCAAAGAGCTAAAATCATTGAAATCAAAAAGACCGCAGCGGTTTGCGCCGCTGCGGCCTTTTTTGGGTTATTCGCCGTAGGGCACCCAGATGTTTTTCACCTGAATGGCGCGGCGCAGATAGTCCTTGCCCTGCCCCTGTTGCATATTCAGCCAATCACGCTGGCGGCCATTGTTCACCCATGTGGCTTTCAGATTACCGCAGGATGCTTTTTCAACCATCGCGCTGCCTTCCTTCGAGCCGACATACCAGAGCGCATCTACTTCATCGTGTTCGGCCAGTGTTTTGGCCAGAACATCGCGCTCACCAGTGACAATATTCACCACACCACCGGGTACATCTGATGTATCCAGCACTTGATAAAGATTGGCAGCCAGAAGCGGATGCTTGGTGGAAGGTACGGCAACGACACGATTGCCCATGGCGATCGCTGGCAAAACCAGTGAAATGAATGACAGCAACGGTTGATCATCCGGGCAGACAATGCCCACAACGCCCCATGGCTCATTCATCGCCAAGGTTACATGACGGGACTTGGTGGAATGCACCGCGCCATCATATTTGTCGGATTGAGCCGCATAGTAGAAGATACGGCGAAGTGCGGTTGCGAACTCTTCAGCCGCAGCTTTCGGCGTGACACCCGTGCTTTCGACCAGCAATGCCTCGAATTCGGTTTGCCGGGCACTGAGGTTTTCGCCGAGATAGTAAAGCACCTGCGCACGGTTATGCGCTGTGACACCACCCCATGAACCGGCCTTGGCAGCTGCTTCCACGGCATTGCGGATATCCTTGCGGTTGCCAATGCCAGCCTGACCGATGACCTGACCACCCTTGCCGATGACGGAATAGCTGTAGCCACCATCAGGGCGTGCCTGCTTGCCGCCAACATAGTTTTTGACAGTGCGGTCAATTGAACCGTTAAGGGCGACTTTCGCTTCACCGTCAGGCGCGGCCGATGGTTTGAATGCCTGTTCTGCTTTGCCCAGAGGCAGGCGCTTTTCCCAGTCGGCAGTCAGATATTCATAAAGCCCTTCGCGTCCGCCTTCACGGCCATAACCGCTTTCACGATAGCCACCAAAACCGGCACCTGCATCGAGAAGGTTGGTCGAATTGATCCAGACAACACCCGCCTTGACCCGCGCCGCCATATCAAGCGCCAGATTGATATTCTCAGACCAGATTGATGCGGCCAGCCCATACTTGGTATTGTTGGCAAGCGCGATGGCTTCATCCGGTGTGCGGAACGTCGTCGCCGTGGCGACGGGGCCGAAAATCTCTACCTCGCACACTGTCGATGCAGGCTCCACGTCGGTGAAAAACGCAGGCGCGAAAAATGCACCCTTGGCCGGCAGCGTTACCGGTGCCTGCCAGAGCGTGCCGCCCTCGGCCTTGCCCTGTTCAACCAGCGATGTAATGCGCTTCAACTGTCCCTTGGAGACGATAGCACCAACATCCATGGTCTTATCAAGCGGATCACCAACCCGCAGTGTTTCCATGCGCTTGCGCAACTTCGCATAGAAATGCTCAGCAATGCCTTCCTGAATGAGAATGCGCGAACCGGCACAGCACACTTCACCCTGATTGAACCAGATGGCATCAACCACACCTTCGATAGCGCCATCAATATCGGCATCTTCGAACACGATGAAGGGCGACTTGCCGCCAAGCTCCAGCGACAGCTTCTTTTCAGAACCGGCAATCTGCTCGCGGATAATGCGGCCGACTTCGGTTGAGCCGGTGAAGGCCACTTTGTCAATATCATCATGACCGCAAATTGCAGCACCTGTCGCGCCATCGCCATGAACGATGTTGACCACGCCAGCGGGCAGACCCACTTCATGGCAAATCTCGGCAAAGGCGATGGCTGTCAATGGCGTTAGCTCGGCTGGCTTCAGAACAACCGTGTTACCGGCAGCAAGCGCCGGAGCAATCTTCCATGCGAGCATCAGCAGCGGAAAATTCCACGGGATCACCTGCCCGCAAACACCCACAGGCGAAAAGCCTTCGAACTCTGTCTCGACCATCTCCGCCCAACCGGCGTGATGATAGAAATGCCGGGCAACCAGCGGAATATCGATATCGCGGGTTTCGCGGATCGGCTTGCCATTATCCATGGTCTCCAGCACGGAGAAGAAGCGCTCACGCTTCTGGATGTGACGGGCAATCGCGTAAAGATATTTAGCGCGTTCATGCCCTGACAGCTTCGACCATTTGCCGAACGCTGCACGCGCCGCTTTCACCGCCGCGTCAACATCGCCATTTGTGCCATGGGCAACCTTTGCGAGGACGGCGTCGTTGGCCGGATTGATAACGGCAAATGTCTCACGTCCATCGGTGCCGGTGAACTTGCCATTGATGAAATGGCCAAAACCCTTCTTGTTGGCATCAAGCCAATTCTGGACGTCGGTATTGCTTTCTGGTGCCGGGCCATATTCCATCGTGCGAAGAATATCCTTGATCTGTCCCATAGTCGTTTTCCTCAAGCGAGTGCGTGGCGCGAAGACGCGGAGTAGCGACCCGTCACATAATGTTCCAACTGCCGTTCGATATCGCCGAGCATTGAGCTGGCTCCGAGCCGGAACAGGTCCGGCTGCATCCATGGCAGTCCCAGTTCTTCTTTCATCAGGATCAGCCAGTTCATGGCGTCCTTGGCAGTTTTCATACCGCCAGCAGGCTTGAAACCGACGATCTGACCGGAAAGCTCACCATAATCCCGCAAGGCACGCAGCATCACCAGGCTGACGGGAAGCGTTGCATTCACGTCTTCCTTGCCGGTTGATGTCTTGATGAAATCTGCTCCGGCCTGCATCGCAACCATTGAAGCGCGATAGACATTGCGCAGTGTATTCAGATCACCCGTCGCCAGAATGGCTTTCATATGCGCTTCGCCCGAAGCCTCGCGCATTTGGGAAATCTCGTCATAAAGCGCCGACCAGTTCTGGGTCAGAACATGTTCGCGCGTAATGACGATATCAATCTCCTTGGCACCTTCACCTACAGCATAGTGGATTTCGGCCAACCGCTGCGGCAATGGCGTCAAGCCAGCCGGGAAACCCGTCGCAACGGATGCAACCGGGATGCCAGAACCTTCGAGAGCCTTGACCGCATGGGAAACCATGGTCGGATAGACACAGACAGCACCGGTCGTAATATTCGCATCGGCAAGACCAAGCGCTTCTAGAATATCGTCCCGCACAGGCTTTTTTGCCTTGGCACACAGACGGCGGACACGGCCAGCGGTATCATCACCGGCAAGGGTGGTAAGGTCAATGCAGGTGATCGCCTTGACCAGCCATGCCGCCTGATACTCCTTCTTGACAGTCCGTCTCGTCGTCAATGTCGCGGCACGACGTTCCGTTGCAGAACGGTTGACTGCAATATCCTCGAACCAATCGGGCAGCAGTTTCGTGCCGGTGTTACGCGCGTGGGAATGTGGCATTTGGATTTCCGTGCCCTTTTGGACCAATGGTTGTTGCGTGTTCATCCCCGACCCTTCCTGTGATCGATGAAGCGATTGAGCAAGATGGCTGCAACGATGATAATACCGGTCACAGTCATCTGGTAGAAGGAGCCCAATCCCAGAAGATTGAATATGTTGCGGAGAACCTGCAGCAGCATGACGGCAAAAAATGTACCGAGCACGCCGCCGCGTCCACCGAAGAGACTTGTACCACCGAGCACAACGGCAGCGATAGCGTCAAGCTCAAGTCCTTGAGCAGCCGTCGGCTGACCGATGCGCAGGCGTGATGTCAAAAGAATACCGCCAAGTGCCGCCATGAAACCAGAGACGGCGAAAACCGCGGTGATCATGAACCGTGTCGGTAGGCCCGAAAGCCGTGCAGCTTCAGGATTGCCACCTGTGGCAAAGACGTATTCGCCAAAAACGGTAAAGCGAAGTACTAGTCCGGCAACAAGGCAAAGAACGATGAAGATCAGTCCCATGGATGACAGGGAGAAGCTGGGGAAAAGTGGGATCATCGTCGAACTGATCGATGCAAACCCCTGCGGCAGACCGCTTACCGGCACACCGTCGGTCATGAGGTAGGTGATACCTCGAAACGAGACGAGCCCTGCAAGGGTCACGATAAAGCTGGGCACTTGGGCGAGCGCACTGATTGCACCCATCCCGGCACCGCAGGCTGTGCCGACGAGAGCCGTTATTGCGACTGCCACGACCGGATCAAACCCATGTGACATGAGCACTGCAACCAGCATACCGCAAAGCGCGACAACGCTGCCGACAGACAGATCGATATTGCCGGTCAGGATGACGAAGGTCATGCCTATGGCAACCACGCCAACAACAGCCGCCTGCTGAAACAGGTTAGCGATGTTGGTGAAGGTCAGAAAGTTGCTCGAAAGCGACGCTGCGATGACGACGACAGCCAGAAAGATGACGATGAAATTATACTCAATCGCCAGATCGACAAGGCGTTTGCCGAATGCCGGCGACGGCGTATCAGCCGGCGACAATGCGGTTTCAGTGTTGGACATGATTTTCACCCAGAATTGTAGCCCTTAATATCGTGTCACGGTCCACGATTGAAGGATCGTATTTGCCGATGTTGCGGCCTTCATGAAATACCCAGATTGTGTCGCAGGCGGCGTAAAGTTCATCGAGTTCGCTGCTGGCAACGATGACCGCCGCTCCTTCCGCCGCAAGCCTGTCAACGAGGTTGTAGAGATCAGCCTTAGCGCCGATATCGAGCCCGCGGCTCGGTTCATCCAGAAGCAGGACCCTCGCGCCATTGATGATCCATTTGGCCAGAACAACCTTCTGTTGATTGCCACCCGAAAGCTGCACAACAGCCTGTTCCGGTCGTCCATATTTGGTCGAAAGGCTTTTGAGAACCGGCGTCGTCTTTTGTTTCTGATGGGAATGGCGTGTCAGCCAGCTTTCGCGCATGGAAGGCAACGTTGCATTCTTGTAGATAGGCGCATGAAGAACCAGCCCTTCCGTCTTGCGATTTTCCGGAACAAGACCAATGCCACTGCGAATAGCATGGGCCGGATGACGCGGATGGAACGGCTTGCCTTCCAGCGTGATTTCGCCTTCGAAGCTATTGGCCCCGAAAAGCGACTTCAGGAATGATGTGCGGCCGGAACCATTAAGGCCGGTCAGGCCAATCACTTCACCCCAACGCACGTCGAGGTCACTGATATCGAGACCTTCCGGCCCGCGCAGCCTGTTGACATGCAGCGCTACGGCGCCGGTAACAGGTTCGCGCAATTGTCGTTCGATCAGGGATCGCTGTTTGCCAATGATCGCTTCGACCAAGGCGCCATCGCCAGTATTTTTCACATCGAATGTCTCGATGGTCCTGCCACCCCTCAACACCGTGACCCGATCGCCGATTTCGCGCAGTTCACCAAGGCGGTGGCTGACATAGAGTATGGCAACCCCTTGTTTGACCAGTTCGCGGATGACTGCAAACACGCTGGCAAGCTCGGTTTCGTTGAGGGATGCCGACGGCTCATCCATAATGATAATCTTGGCATCCATAGTCAGCGAGCGGGCAATGGCTGTTAATTGCTGGTTGGCAACCGACAGGGTTTCCACGCGGGCTTCAGGTTTGAAATTTGCGCCAACGCGCTTTAGGGCCACGGCGGCTCTTTCCTGGCGTTCCCTATGGTTGATCAACCCAAAGCGGCCGGGCGCATGGCCGAGAAACAGGTTCTGCTCGACGGTCAATTGCGGGACCAGATCCAGCTCCTGATAGATCATGGAAATGCCAAGACGCGCTGCCTGCGCGGGCGAATGCAGATCAACCGGTTTGCCATCGAGTAGCAGCGAACCATCTGTCGGGCGGAAGGCTCCGGCGATAATCTTCAGCAAGGTTGATTTTCCGGCGCCATTGGCCCCAAGGAGACAATGCACCTCGCCTGCACGGACATTCAGCGAGGCCGATTCCAGTGCGACGATGTTGGGCAGGAACTTCTTAGACACCTGCTGGACGGTCAGGACGTCAATCGTCACTTCTGGCCTCCAATGCATAATGAGCAGTGGCCTCGTCGGTGACAATGACTGAGACATAACCCGCTTTCAGAGCAGCAAGCGCGATCTGGAGTTTCTCCTCACCGGCGACAACGCCAATCGAACGCTGCTTGGTCCTGAGATAGTCAAGCCGCAGCCCAACCGTGCGGTCATCAATCGTCTGGTCGACAATGTTGCCTTCCTTATTGAGGAAGCGACCAAGAATATCACCGACAGCGCCCGCATCTTTCAACCGGTCAATATCTGCTTCTTCAAGATACCCGGAGCTGAGAAGCACAGAATCATGGTTGATCCCGCCCATACCGAAACAGACCACATCGGCCTCTATCGCCAGCTTGAGCACACGCTCAATGATCGGGTCTTCCTCAAGCACTTCACGGGTGGTTTTCTTGCCGACAATGGCAGGGACAGGCAACAGCGTTGCGATGCCATTGCCCGCCTTGGCGAATTCCTCGGCAACGGCACTTGTATGTGTGGAGGTAGACCGCAGATTCGTCGAGCCATTGACCAGAACGACATGCACACCGGGATTCCAGTTGTTTGGCAGAAATTTGGCAACCGCCGACATGGTACGCCCCCAGGAAACACCGATCAGATCGGCCTTGGGGTTGAGACCTGCCAGATATTTGGCCGCAGCCTGCGCCACACTTTCCATAAGAAGAGCTGAATCGGTCGTTCCACCTGATGGAACCACAATGGCGTCGCGCAGACCGAATTCCTGCTGCAGTCGTACCTCAAGTTCCGTTTTGCGATAGGCGCGCGGCGTAATCTCTATGCGGACAACGCCCAGTTCCTTGGCTTCGATCAGCAACCGGCCAACCTGCCAGCGTGTCAGGCCAAGCTCCGTAGCAATCTCGCTCTGCGTCCGTTCAAGATCATAGTAGAGCTTGGCAACACGCACCATCAGATGCTCCCGCTGCTCATCGGAGGGTAACCGGACAGATGGATTGATCCGAGCGTCGTTCATGATGCAGCCCCCGCCAATTGCCTGCCGCTCAATCTATGCAGCGTCGGCATCAATGTTTCGGTCGTATCCCGATAAAGCGCTATCGTATCGCGATACCGCTTACTGCGCACGGGGTCAGGGTGAACTTCTCTCGTCGGTGCTGCACAGGCTTCCGATGCAGTGATGAGATCGGGAAACAGCCCAAGTGCATGGGCGCAGCAGACAGCTGTTCCAATGAGCGAGAGATTGTCATCACCAGCCACATGAACAGGTCTGCCAATCGCGTCGATTGTCGCCTGTAGCCACAGTGCATTCTTGCAAATGCCGCCAGCCATCACGATCCGCTCAACGGCGACGCCGCGCTCTTCCAGCACAGCGACAACATTGGCAGAGCCAAGCGCGACGGAATCGACCGCCGACGAATAGATGTCCGCCCTGGTATGACCAAGCGAGAGACCTAATATCACTCCGCGCAGATTCGCGTCGCGATAGGGCGTACGATTTCCCATCCAGTAATCAAGCGTCAGCAATCCCGAATTCTGTTTCGAAATGACCGATGCCTCACGGATGAGATCACGATGACCCTGTTCATCCAACCCGAAAATCTTGCTGCTGAACCAGTTGAGGATGGAACCGGCGGAAACCTGACCAGCCTCGACGAGCCATAATCCATCGACAAGCGCATTGGGATAAGGTCCCCAGAAGCCGGTCACATTGCCCTGCTCTTTCAGGTGGGTCAGATGCACGACGGATGTTCCGCCGATGATCAACATGCCGCCTGCAGCAACAGTCCCTGCGCCCAGCACGCCGATATGAGCGTCAATGCCCCCTTGAGCGAGCAGTGGTGACGACGTGACGCCAAGTGCAGCCGCGACCTCAGGCTTCAATGAGCCGATCGCATCGCCAACCGGAACAATCCTCTGTGGCAACTTGCTCTGCAATTCGGGAACGCCAAGCGCTTCGTAAATCTCGGGAACGAAAGCGCCATTCTTGGAATCGTAATTCCATTTGCAGGCGGCGTTCATACGCGAGCCCACCCACTCACCGCACAGCCGGTAATTGATAAAATCCAGAGCCTCACAGATGATATCAGCCTGACCAAAGATAGTGGGCTCGTGTTCGGCCAGCCACATAGCCTTCGGAACAAGCCATTCGACTGCATCGCCGCCACCGCTATAGGCCATAACCGGATGTTTTACCTTTTCCGTCGCACGCGCCTCTTTTGCAGCACGGCAGTCCATCCATAAAATAGCGGGATAAAGCGGCGTGCTGTTCCTGTCACAGACCACAACGGACGAAGCTGTTGTCGCAACACAAACTGCCGCTATTTCTCCCGATCCGCATTGTTCGACTGCCTGGCGGCCCGCCGTCAAAAGCGCGTTCCACCATTCATCTGGCTGCTGTTCGGCCCAACCGGCGTGGGGATATGTGGTGGAATACCTTGCCTCCGACAGCGAGAGCATGGTCTTGCGCTCGACATCGTAAACACCGGCGCGGACTCCTCCCGTGCCAAGATCAAAGTTCAGGACAAGTGTCATCCTGCCAATTCCTCCCTCGATACCCTGCCTCTTCCCAAAGTCTCAGGGCCGGAACATGACTTTTGAAAAGAACATGCTCCTGTCAGTCCGGAATTTTTCGAACATGCCCGGCAACTCAGCAAGGTCAAGATCATGGGTAATCATGAACTCCCATTCGAGTTCGCCGGAACCCAGTTTTTCCAGCGTAACCGTCCATTGTGGTCCCGGATAAGGCGCGCCGAATGAATTCCACGAGCCATGCAGCGAGACTTCCTGCCGAAGGAAATGCTGGAAGGTTTTGTTGTCGAGGGCTACATCCGCTACGGGAATGCCAATGAAAACCACATGACCGCTCGGCGCGGCCATTTTCACCGCCATGTTGATCGAGGACGGATGTCCTGCAGCTTCGATAATCGTATCGCAAAGGAGGCTTGCTGGGATATCTTCTCCCGAAAGAAATGTATGCGTCGCGCCCGCGCGGCGCGCCATATCAAGTTTTTCTTCCGACACATCGACCGCAACAACTTCGCTCGCACCCATCAGTTTGAGCCATTGTATGGCAAACAGCCCAATCGGCCCGCAACCGATGACGCCGCCACGCTGCCCCATACCAATGCCGCCAGCCTTCCAAATGGCGTGAATGGCAATTGATGCAGGATCAGTCATCGCAACCGCACGCGGATCAATCCCCTTTGGTGTCTTCAACAGGTTGGAAACGGGCACACAGACAAATTCCGCATAGGCACCGTCGCGGCGCGAACCGAAATAATCGTAGTCGCGGCAACGCGAAAACTGCCCCTTCTGGCACTGGTCGCATTTGAAACACGGCAACATCGGCGGAATTGCCACCAATTCACCAAGATTAAAACCCTCAACCCCTTCCCCAAGCTCAGTAATATGGCCTGAAAACTCATGACCGCAGATGAGCGGCATCTTATGCGCACCCTTGATCAGCATGCGCGGCAGATCCGACCCGCAGACACCAACAGAAGCAACACGGACGATCACATGGCCCGGCTTGATCTGTGGTTCTGCGACGTTTTCAAGGCGTATATCGCCGGGGGCATAGAGAACTGCTGCACGCATGACATGATCCTGTGGGTATTAATGAGAGGAGCTGCGAAGCAAATCTGCTCCGCAGGCTCGAGAGACCGGCCTTACTGACCGAGAACTTGCGGGCGATATTCGGCAAACAGTCCAGTACGCGGGAAATCCGCAACATTTTTGGATGTTACCAATGTCGTGCCCGCATCAACGAATTTCGAAACAGGTTTCTTGGCCGCCGCTTCGCGCGCCACCTGTATGGTCACATCGCCGAGATATTTCGGATCGTTCAGTGCCGAGCCGATATAGTTGCCGCCAGCAGCGATAATGCCAAGTGCTTCGGAAAGTCCGTCCACGCCAGCGACCAGAACATCGTTGCGATTGTTTTCCTTGAGAACCTGCAAGGCACCGAGCGCCATATCGTCATTATGCGCGTAAACAACTTTCACATCCGGATTGGCCTGAAGCAAATCCTGCATGGCCGTTACCGCATTGGCGCGGATATATTCCGCATAGGGGCCTTCAACGATTGTGTGGCCGGAACCTTCAATGGCACTGTGAAAGCCATCACGCCGGTCCATCATCACCGCACCGCCTGCGTCGCCCTGAATCTCGATGATCTTGGCTTTCTCAACGCCGTCGGTTTTCAGACGTGCAACAACGGCTTCACCCACCAGCTTGCCCATGTTCTTGTTATCGCGGCCAACATGAGCGGTAACACCCTGACCATTGACACTGCGGTCAACGGTGATCACCGGGATACCCGCTGCAACAGCCGCTTCAAGCGAAGGCACAACCGCATCCGGATTAACCGGGTTGATGATCAGCGCATTCACACCTTGAGTGATCAAATCCTGAATATCGTTGTTCTGTTTGCTGACATCACCATTGGCGTCGAGAAAGACCAGTGTGTCACCGCCGGCCTTGGCTGCCACCTCCGCTCCAGTCTTGAGTTGCACATAAAAAGGCGACTGCAATGTCACTTGACTGAATCCGATTTTCAGGCCTTCAGCATTGGCGGCAGTCATAGACATGCCGAGTGTCGCCATCACTGACATAGCGGTTCCGGCAAATGCGAATCTGAACAAAAAGGTGCGGCGGCTGAGCATGTTTTTCCTCCCCAGGAACTCAATTTTCCGATGAATCTACATTTGAGCAAATATCGCTCATTTGTTATTTTAGATAACCAGAAGTTGCATGACGAGTCAACGCGCTTGAAGAAACCTCACAGCGATACGGGTAATAATTTGAAATCATTATGCTTTTTTGATCAGAGCTGTTGTCGTTTGAACGCAAGCCGTCAAAAATTTGAAATGTGGGTATCGGCTGAAAATCAACAGAACTTGCATTTGCAGGTTAGAGCGCTCTATTCTGATATCTCCGCATCGCGAGTTCTCCATGTCCAGCCCAACACAAATTACCCCCGAACGCATCGTCGATACCGAGCGCCTTATTCGGCCACATATCCGGCATACGCCTGTCATGCGTGCCGATCTTGTCGACTTCGGAATGCAACCACGCAGCATCGACTTCAAACTCGAATTTCTGCAGCATTCGGGTTCGTTCAAGGCGCGGGGTGCCTTCACCAATCTGCTTAGTCGCCCTGTACCACAGGCGGGTGTCGTGGCAGCTTCGGGCGGCAATCACGGTGCTGCCGTCGCATATGCCGCCATGCGGCTTGGTATTCCCGCAACCATATTTGTTCCCAATGTCACTGCAGCCGCCAAGGCCGAACGTATTCGCGGTTACGGTGCGAATCTCATTATAGGTGGCGATCGTTACGCCGATGCTCTGGCCGCCAGTGAACAATTCGTAGCAGAGCACAATGCTATGCCAATTCATGCATTTGATCAGCCAGAGACATTGCTTGGTCAGGGAACGCTTGGTCTGGAAATCGAAGCGGACCTACCCGATATTACAACCCTGCTGGTGGCTGTGGGCGGTGGTGGCCTCATTGGTGGGATTGCTGCATGGTTTCGCGGCCGTATCAAAATTGTAGCTGTCGAGCCGGAAGGTTCACCAACCTTGCACGATGCCTTGGGTGCGGGAAAACCTGTCGATGCGCCTACGGAAGGTATTGCCGCTGATTCCCTCGCACCCAGACGCGTCGGAGAATTGATGTTTCCGTTTGCTCAAAACTTTATTGAGCATTCGATACTGGTATCGGACGATGATATTCGCGCCGCTCAACGCGCGCTTTGGGAACGGCTTCGCATTGTCGCTGAACCGGGTGGAGCAGCGGCCTTTGCCGCACTTTTATCGCAGAAGTATATTGCAGGGCCAGATGAGCGTGTTGCGGTTTTGCTGTGTGGTGCCAATAGCGGTGCAGTGCGGTTTGACTGACGATAGAGCTTTATTTCTTTCGCTATTATAGCCCTCGCATAGGCCTGTTTTGCGGGTTTGTGTTTTGTATTTTGGCTTGAGTATTTGAGAAGCTGTTTTTGTTTTGGGAAGCTTATATAGGGAAAGATTGGTTGCGGGGACAGGATTTGCCCTTTCGGGTCTTTCAATCCAGTGGACTGTTTTCGCGGCTTCGCCGCCGACCACTCACCCTTCAGGCTCTGAGCCTGCCGGGAAGATTGGTATTTTGAGAAGCTTATATAGGGAAGATTGGTTGCGGGGACAGGATTTGCCCGTTCGGGTCTTAAAACAGTCCACTGGACTGTTTTCGCGGCTTTGCCGCCGACCACTCACCCTTCAGGCTCTGAGCCTGACGAGAAGCTGTTTTTGTTTTGGGGAGGGAATGGTTGGTTGCGGGGACAGGATTTGAACCTGTGACCTTCAGGTTATGAGCCTGACGAGCTACCGGGCTGCTCCACCCCGCGCCACCATGATCGGCGATTTGCCGGATCTTCGGATTATGCTCTTTTGTCCGATGCTTTGCAAAATCGTGAGCCGATATGCAAAATCGTGTGTTTTGTTTTGCAAAAGCAAAAGGCCGCGATGAGCGGCCTTTGCTTGTTTGGTATTGAATTTGTGAGGTGTTTTGATTTCATGTTGCGCTTGGCAGACCTGGCAGCGACCTACTCTCCCGCGTCTTGAGACGAAGTACCATTGGCGCTGGAGCGTTTCACGGCCGAGTTCGGAATGGGATCGGGTGCAGCCGCTCCGCTGTAACCACCAGGTCAGCAAAGAGCAACGATGAAAGAGAAGCTGGTTTTTGAGGAGTAGTGAGTAGTCATGAGTGAGTAGTGAAGACTACTTTCTACTGACTACCGACTATTCACATCCGACGTTGTCAGATGGATATAAGTAATGAGAATGATCAAGCCAATCGAGCTATTAGTACCGGTAAGCTTCATGCGTTGCCGCACTTCCACACCCGGCCTATCGACGTGGTGGTCTTCCACGGCTCTCAAGGGAATACTCGTTTTCAGGTGGGTTTCCCGCTTAGATGCCTTCAGCGGTTATCCCGTCCGTATATAGCTACCCTGCTATGCGGCTGGCGCCACAACAGGTCCACCAGAGATACGTCCATCCCGGTCCTCTCGTACTAGGGACAGATCCTGTCAATATTCCTACACCCACGGCAGATAGGGACCGAACTGTCTCACGACGTTCTGAACCCAACTCACGTACCGCTTTAAATGGCGAACAGCCATACCCTTGGGACCTGCTCCAGCCCCAGGATGCGATGAGTCGACATCGAGGTGCCAAACAACCCCGTCGATATGGACTCTTGGGGGTCATCAGCCTGTTATCCCCGGCGTACCTTTTATCCGTTGAGCGATGGCCCTTCCACGCGGGACCACCGGATCACTATGACCGACTTTCGTCTCTGCTCGACTTGTCAGTCTCGCAGTCAGGCGGGCTTATGCCATTGCACTCGACGACCGATTTCCGACCGGTCTGAGCCCACCATCGCGCGCCTCCGTTACTCTTTAGGAGGCGACCGCCCCAGTCAAACTACCCACCATACACTGTCCCGGATCCGGATAACGGACCGCGGTTAGACATCCATATAGGTAAGGGTGGTATTTCAAGGATGACTCCACCATGGCTGGCGCCACGGCTTCAAAGTCTACCACCTATCCTACACATGCCGACACGAATGCCAGTGTAAAGCTATAGTAAAGGTGCACGGGGTCTTTCCGTCTAACCGCAGGAACCCCGCATCTTCACGGGGAATTCAATTTCACTGAGTCTGCGTTGGAGACAGCGGGGAAGTCGTTACGCCATTCGTGCAGGTCGGAACTTACCCGACAAGGAATTTCGCTACCTTAGGACCGTTATAGTTACGGCCGCCGTTTACTGGGGCTTCGATTCAAAGCTTGCACCTCTCCTCTTAACCTTCCAGCACCGGGCAGGCGTCAGACCCTATACGTCGTCTTGCGACTTCGCAGAGCCCTGTGTTTTTGGTAAACAGTCGCTACCCCCTGGTCTGTGCCACCCTCCTCTACTTGCGTAGAAAAGGGTCACGCTTCTTCCGAAGTTACGCGTGCAATTTGCCGAGTTCCTTCAACGCAGTTCTCTCAAGCGCCTTGGTATTCTCTACCAGTCCACCAGTGTCGGTTTAGGGTACGGTCTATACGCGGGAGCTATTTCCTGGAACCGCTTCGAAGCCCTTCCAATCCAATAAGGAAGAACAACATACGCGATCCGTCACTACCCGCAGGCCCACGAATATTAACGTGGTTCCCATCGACTACGCCTTTCGGCCTCGCCTTAGGGGCCGGCTAACCCTGCTCAGATTAACTTTAAGCAGGAACCCTTGGACTTTCGGCGAGGGAGTCTCTCACTCCCTTTATCGTTACTCATGTCAGCATTCTCACTTCTGATACCTCCAAAGGCCCTCACGGGTCCCTCTTCAACGGCTTACAGAACGCTCCGCTACCACTTGCTTATTGCTAAGCAAATCCACAGCTTCGGTGTATGGCTTTAGCCCCGGTACATTTTCGGCGCAAAGACCCTTATTTAGACCAGTGAGCTGTTACGCTTTCTTTAAATGATGGCTGCTTCTAAGCCAACATCCTGGTTGTTTTGGGATCCTCACATCCTTTCCCACTTAGCCATAACTTAGGGACCTTAGATGGTGGTCAGGGTTGTTGCCCTCTTCACGACGGACGTTAGCACCCGCCGTGTGTCTGCCGATTAGTACTCCTCGGTATTCGGAGTTTGGTTAGGTTTGGTAAATCGGTGAGATCCCCTAGCCCATCCAGTGCTCTACCCCCGAGGGTATTCGATCGACGCTCTACCTAAATAGATTTCGCGGAGAACCAGCTATCTCCAAGTTTGATTGGCCTTTCACCCCTAGCCACAAGTCATCCCAATCTATTGCAACAGATGCGGGTTCGGTCCTCCAGTAAGTGTTACCTTACCTTCAACCTGCTCATGGCTAGATCACTTGGTTTCGGGTCTAATCCAACGAACTGAACGCCCTGTTCAGACTCGCTTTCGCTACGCCTACACCTACCGGTTTAAGCTTGCTCGTCAGACTAAGTCGCTGACCCATTATACAAAAGGTA